>JAABPT010000069.1 GCA_011391855.1 Burkholderiales bacterium | reverse complement strand
CCGGACCCACCGTCGCCGGCGCGGTAGTGCAGCGCCAGGCCGTGCAGGGCGGCGACGCGTTGCGCGATCGAGATGCCCAGGCCGCTGCCGACCTCGGCCTGGCCTTCGGGGCGGTGGAAGCGTTCGCCCAGGTGCGCCAGCGTCTCGGCCGGCAGCGGCGGGCCGGCGTTTTCCACGCGCAGGCCGGTGGCGGTGAAGCACAGGCCGACCGCGCTGCCTTCGGGCGCATAACGCACCGCGTTGTCGAGCAGGTTGCGCAGCAGCACGCCCAGCAGGCCGGCGTCGCCGCGCAGCGGGAAGGCCGGTGTGCCGGCCGGCGGCCAGTCGCAGCCCAGTTCGATGCGGCGGCGCTCGGCCAGCGGCAGCACGTCGGTCATGGCCTGCTCGACCAGCGGTGCCCAGTCCACCGGGTTGGCGGTGGCCAGGTGGTCGGTCGCGTCCACTTTCGACAGCGACAGCATCTGCGCCACCAGCCGCTCCAGGCGGTCCAGGCCGGCGCCTAGCCGGGCCTCGGCCAGGTGGCGCTCGTCCTCGCCGGTGGCGCGGCGCTGCACGTCCCACTGCGCGCGCAGCACCGCCAGCGGCGTGCGCAGCTCGTGCGCCGCATCGGCGGTGAAGCGGCGTTCGCGCGCCAGCGTGGTGTCGATGCGTTCGAACAGGCCGTTCATCGCCGCCAGCAGCGGCTGCAGCTCGGCCGGGGCGTGCGTGGCGGGCACCGGCTGCAGGTCGTCGGCGCTGCGCCGCTGCAGTTCGCTGGTGAGCGTGCGCACGGGCGCCAGGGCCTGGTGCACGGCCCACACCATGGCCAGCAGCAACACCGGCAGCACCAGCAACCAGGGCAACAGCTGGCTGCCCACGAGGTCTTGCACCAGTTCGTCGCGCTCGTGCACGCGCTGCCCGGCGGCGACCAGCCATTCGCCCTGCGGCGACTGCAAGTAGTACACGCGCCAGGGGTCGCCTTCGAACGGCATCTCCACGAAGCCGGCGGCGTCGGTGCGGCGCGGCAGCTGCACGCCCTCGCGGTCGACCAGCAGCAGCTCGCCGTCGGCATTCCACACCGCCACCGCCAGGTCGGCCAGGTCGGCCTCGCCGGCCGGCGCCGACCGCGGCAGCACCTGGCCCGGTGAAGTCACGCTGGCCAGCGTGGCCTGAACCTGGCGCGCCAGGCGGATGATTTCGGTGTCGAAGAGTTCGTTGACCTCGCTGCGCGCCCGGTCGGCCGAGGCCACCAGCGCGATGGCCCACACGACGGGCGCGCACAGCAGCAGGTAGACGAGCAGCCGGCCTTGCAGGCTCACGGGACGACCCTTCGCGTTGTGCGCTTCGGGGTGCGCGCTTGGGAGCGGCCCGGCGCGCTCACCAATCCGCCTCCGCCGCACCGAGTGCGTAGCCGACGCCGCGCACGGTGCGCACGACGGACGGGTGGATCTTGCGCCGCAGGTGGTGCACGTGCACCTCCAGCGCATTGCTCTCGGGTTCGCTGCCGCTCCAGTCGTACAGGCGTTCCTGCAGCTGGGCCTTGGACAGCACGCGCTGCGGGTGCTTGAGCAAGGCCTCGAGCAGCGCGAGTTCGCGGCCGGTCAGTTCCACTGCCCGGTCGCGCCAATGCACCTGCCGCGTGGCGGGGTCGAGGCGCAGCGCGCCATGCGTCCACTCGGCCTGGGCCCGGCCCGAAGCCCGGCGCAGCATGGCACGCAGCCGCGCTGCCAGCTCGTCGGTGGCGATCGGCTTGATGAGGTAGTCGTCGGCGCCGGCGTCGAGCCCGGCGATGCGCTGCGCCACGCCGTCGCGGGCGGTCAGGATCAGCACCGGCAGCGCCAGGCCGCGCTCGCGCCAGCGGCGCAGCCAGACCATGCCGTCGGTGCCCGGCAGGCCGAGGTCGAGCACCATGGCGTCGTAAGTCGTGCCGGCGATGGCGGCATCGGCCTGGGTGCCGTCGCCGAACCAATCGACGACGTGGCCGAGTTGCCGCAGGCCCGTGCTCAGCGCTTCGCCGAGCAGTCGGTCGTCTTCGAGCACGAGCAATCGCATGACCGGCATGCTAACTGTCATGAGCCGGGCGGTTCACGCTGGATGATGGAAGAGACGACGCGTGTGCGATGCGGTCGCGGCGCCTGCGCCGGCCGTCGGCCGGCTGCAGCGCCCCGAAAAGACCTTTCATTCTTTGCATGGCGGCGCCGACGATGCCCAATGCCATGCCGATTGATCCGATTTGAAGCAGTGCTCGGGAAAACGCGGGCTCGGACATGGCCGCAACAAACGGTCTGGTACGGCCCAGTGTTGGTCCCCTGGCCGGAAGCTGCCGGTCTGGCAGCCTGCCGGGGCGCCGACAGCCACGAATTGCTCTATGAATCCCCGATCCCCGATGACACCCCCCGGTTGCCTGCCCTCTGCCCCCTGCCATCGCGACTGCCTGCCGGCTGGACGTTGTCGCCCCCGTGGCGTGGGCGCAGACCCAGGACGTGCTGGTGACCGGCTCGGCGCGCGGGCGGCCTTCGGCGTGCGCGGGCTGCGGCTGTATGCCGAAGGCACTCTGGCGACGGTGCCCGACGGTCAGGGTCAGGTGGCGCACTTCGACCTCGCCGGCGCACAGCGCATCGAGGTGCTGCGCGGGCCGTTCTCGGCGCTCTACGGCAACCGCTCGGGCGGCGTGATCGCGATGTTCAGCTGGGCTGGGACAACGGGTCAGACCGGATCAGCTTCCAGTTCGCCGACCAGCGGCAGGACGCCCAGGATCCGCTGGGCCTGACCCGCGCCCAGTTCGATGCCGACCCGTACCAGACCACGCCGCAGGCCACCCAGTACGACACCCGCAAGGAGATCGACCAGACCCAGGCCGGCCTGCACTGGCGCCGCCTGTTCAGCGACGCCGGGGTGCTGCGCGAGAGCGCGCTGCTGCTGTACCAGGGTGACCGCGGCGTCACGGGTTGGCAGTCGATTCCGGCGGCGGTGCAGGCGCCGCCGCTGGCTGCCTTCCGCTGGCCGGGCAACCTGTGCCAACTGCACAACGTGCTGGCCACCAGCGTGGCCTTGCTGGCCGGCGGCGAAGTGCAGATCGACTTCCAGCACCTGCCCGAGGACCTGGCCGATGACCTACGCGCGGCGCGCGCTTCACGGCCCGCCGAAGCGCTGGCCGACGCCGAGGACGACCTGCGGCTGCAGGAGGCGCACACCGTGAGCCGGGTGGTCGAAGTCTGCCGCGGCAACCTGTCGGAAGCGGCGCGCCGGCTGGGTATCAGCCGCAACACGCTGTACCGCAAGCTGGGGCGCGAGCCGGTGGCCGCGGGCACCGGGCCGTCTGTGCAGCCTGCCAGGATGGCGCGGCCCGCCACGGACTGGCAGGTCGCGCCCTAGCGTTCGTGGGTGCGCCCCGAACCACTGGCAGGCGGCGGCGCGGCTGCCGGCAGGTCGGCTGCGAGCGTCGCCGCCGCGATGCGCTGGCGCGCCTCGGCCGCATCGTCGGTGAAGTGGCTCACCATCCACGCCAGGTCGGCCTGCGGGAACTGGTCCCGGATGCGCACCGCCTCCTGGCGCGCCTCGTCCAGCCGGCCGAGTTCGGCCAAGGCGACGAGGCGGAATCTGCGGCAACCCAGGTACCGCGGTGCTTGCTGCAGGCATTCGTCGGCGGCATGCACGGCCTGCTCGTTGCGCTGCTGCAGCCACAAGGCGCCGGCGTGACTCACGTGGATCCAGGGCGGCGGGATCGGGCTCAGATCGATCGCCTGTTCGATCTGGGCCAGCGCAGGGCCGCCCCGGCCCATGCGGATCTGGATCGCCGCGATGTACTGCATGCAATCGGCATCGCCCGGCCCGAGCGCGGCGCAGCGTTGCGCGTTGCCGAGTGCGGCCTCGAACTGGCGCCCTTCGGCCTGTGCCAGGGCGAGCGCGAAGTACGCCATCGGCAGTTGCGGGTCGAGTTCGATCGCCCGTTGCGCCTGCAGGATCATCTCGTCGTACCGGCCCGGATGCCATTCGCCGGTGAGCCTGAGCAGCGAGTCGAGCGCGTTGACCATGGCGAGGTACAGCCAGGCCGGCGCGTAGTCCGGGTCGGAGGCGATGGCCTTCTCCAGTAGGCTGCGCGCCTCGCGCGTCGCGTCGGGCTGGAATCGGTGCTTGAGCGCGACGGCGCGCAGCGTCATCGCGTAAACGTCGAGGTTCTTCGGTGGCCGTGCCAGCGCACGCCGCTCCTCGGACTGGCGCAGCCGAGAGTGAACGCTGCCTGCGATCCGCCGCACCAGGTCGTCGCGCTGGGTCAGCACGCCACCGCTTTCGACCACGCGCTGGCTCGACCACACGAGATGGCCGTCCTGGCTGTCGACCATCTCGACGTCGACGCGCAGCGATTCACCATCACGCTGGACCGTTCCGTCGACCAGGTAGCGACTGCGCAGACGGCGGCCGATCTCGGCTGCCGGCAGGCCGCTGCCGGCGAGCGCGAAGCTCGAGTGCGCGGACACGACCCGCAGGTCGACATTGCGCGCCAGCTCGGCAACGATGCTCTCGGCAAGGCCGCGGGCCAGCAGCCCGCCGTCGGTCGTGGCCCGCGGGTCGCGAAAGGCCAGCACCGCGATCGACGGCCGGTCGGGCATGGCCTGGCGGGCTGCGTCCGCCATGGCGGTGGCGTCCCGGGCGCTGTGGAGCGTGGGCGCTGCAACCCAGGCGGCCACCGCCACCACCACCGCCGCGGCGGCGGCCCAGGACCATGTGACCCGGCGGGAGTCCGGCGTGCGCTCGGTGGCCGCCGGCCCGGCCGGCAGCGCCGATGATGCCGATGGCGCGAGCGCAGGAGCAGGCGCTGTCTCGACCCGCGCATCGGCCACCAGTGTGTAGCCGCGCCGAGGCACGGTCCTGACGATCCGGTGACCGGCGTCATTGAGTGCGCGCCGCAGATCGCTGACCGCCTGGACCAAGGAGTCGTCGGTGACCACCACACCCGGCCACACCGTGGCCATCAGTTCGTCCTTGCTCACCAGCTGGCCGGCGTTCGCCGCCAGCAGTCGCAGCACCTCGAAAGCCTGCGGGCGCAGTTCCAGCGGCCGGCCGTTCTCATCGAGCAGCAGGTCGCGGTGAAGGTCCAGCGTCAGCGGGCCCAACGCAAGCCGGCCGGCGCTGTCGGCGCCGCGGACTCGCACGGAATCGTTGATCGCTGCCATCGCCTCTCCCGGAGCCGACGATCTTTTTCGATTCTGCGCCTGAACGCGGGGGGCTGGAAGCTGCTCAGGCGGGTGCGTGATCGGATATTTTCAGAATTGATCGGCGTTCGTTCGGGACTTGCGCACCGCTTCGTTGGCAACCTCGACATCGTCCCGCACGTGCGGGGCAACCCTCTGCCCCTTCTGAGGAGAATGGCATGAACCCGCAGATCCCCCCTGTGACCGCCCGGGCGCCCCGGACGCCCGCACCGGCCGCGTTGGCCGCACTGGTCGCGATGCTGGTGGCAGCACCCGCCACGGCCGCGCCGGACGACGCCTTGCCGGTCCTGACTTACGCGCGCTACGAGGACGCGTTCAACCGCGGCCAGATCGACACCGCGCTCGAGCAGTTCACCGACGACGCTGTCGTCATCGCCGGCCCGGGCTGCACCGCCAAGGCGCCTTGCGTCGGCAAGGCAGCCATCCGCGAGGGTTTGTTCGGCCCCTTCGTCGCGAACAGACTCGGCGTCAAGGTCCGCCAGTTGGTGTGGGACGGGGTCGAGTTGCGCACGCGCGTCGAGCTGACCAGCGATCCGCTCACCAAGGCCGGCTTTGGGCGCATCGTCGGCTCGGACAGCATCCAGTTCCGCGACGGCAAGATCGCGTCGCTGGTCTATCGGCCTGACCTGCAGGACGGTCCGACGTATCGTTGGATGAATCCACCTGAGCGCAAGCCTTGAACTCAAGGACGCGGCCGCCGCTGGCCGGACAGCCCGGCGCGTGGTCCTTGCGGTCGGTGACGACATAGCCGCAGCGCTTGAACTGGAAGTGCATGTGGGCCGTGGATACGCCAGCCGGGGTTCGCGGAACGCCTGCATGGCGTGCCGCCCGCGCGGGTTGGGAGCGTCGCAGAAGTCGCAACACCCGTCCGGCGCTGGCAAACGACTGGGTGCAGTGCAACGCCGCTGGCCGGGTGGAGTGCCTGATGTTCGCGGTCAGGTCGCCCATCAGCGTACAGACCCATCCTCGTGCGCGAGCTTGTCGATGGCGGCCGCGCCGATGCCTCGGCTCACACCCTGACTCGCCCCAGCGCGGGGTTCTCCCAAAGCCCGGCAGGCGCCCAGCGTGCAGGCGTGCTCCCGACTGTGTTGCGCGCGGGCTGGGCGTAGGAAATTCAAACGCCCTCTGCAAGGCCAGGACTGGCCTGCGGCGTGCTGAAGGTCCTCGACCTGGAAGCCTCCACAGCCGCGTTTCGGTGAGTCGGCTGTTCCCGGACTGTTCTTCGGTCGGCTCTTCGGTCTCAGGGTTGACCTTGATGTCGACAGCATGGCGCCGACGCAATGCCCGGCGCTGACCCGGCTCTGCATCCCGAGCCAACCCTGGCGGTCTGCGGCGGCGTGTGCCTGACGGCGGGTGCGATGTCAAAGCGAAGCTTCAACGCAGACCAACGAGCGCGGTTGTGCGGGCGGCTGCCGCCGGCCGCGGCGAGCAGAATCCCGTCACATGGCTGACCCCGCCCTTCGCGGCCCGAGTCGCACCCGGCTGCCTGCCGCGGTGTGGGTGCTGGGCTTCGTCAGCCTGCTGATGGACATCTCGTCGGAGATGGTGCACAGCCTGCTGCCGCTGTTCCTGGTCGGCACGCTCGGGGTCAGCGTGCTGGCCGTGGGCATCATCGAGGGCATCGCCGAGTCGACGGCGCTGATCTCCAAGGTCTTCTCGGGTGCGCTCAGCGACGTTCTGGGCAAGCGCAAGGGCCTGGCCGTTCTGGGTTATGCGATGGGGGCGCTGAGCAAGCCCGTCTTCGCGATGGCCAGCGGCGTGGGTGCCGTCGTCGCCGCCCGCTTCATCGACCGCGTCGGCAAGGGCATCCGCGGCGCGCCGCGCGACGCCTTGCTGGCCGACATCACGCCGGCCGCCATCCGCGGTGCCGCCTTCGGTCTGCGGCAGTCGCTCGACACCGTGGGCGCCTTCGTCGGGCCGCTGCTGGCCACGGCGCTGATGCTGCTGTGGGCCAACGACT
>JAABPT010000079.1 GCA_011391855.1 Burkholderiales bacterium | reverse complement strand
CGCGGCGGCGGCAGGAAGAGGAAGGCGTAATAGAACGACGAACCGCTGCTGGCGGCCTTGTCCTGCACGTAGGCCTGGGGTGTCACAGCGGCCTCCGGCGCGCCAGGCAGCGCCGGTCCCGCCGCGCAGGGGCGGCTGGGTTCCGCAGGGGCTGTCGCGGGGTCATGCGTGCGCCCGACCCATGCGCCAGGCGCGCCACAGCAGCACCGGTACGTCCCACGCGGTCAGGCGCGGGCGCTGCAGGAGGGCGGCATGGTCCATGCGGGCGATTTTCTCAAGAATGCGCAGTCCACCCTGGACCACCAGCCGCAATTCCCAGCCGGCGCGGCCAGGCACCCGCAGCGCCAGCGGCGCGCCCTCGAGCATCAGCCCGCGTGACCAGGTGCACAGCGACTGCACGAGCCGGCGTGTCTGCGGGCTGTCGTTGCACTGGCGCAGGTCGCCGGTGTGGGTGCCGTGGGCGCGCAAGTCGGCCGCCGGCACATAGTGGCGGCCACGCGGGCCGTCCACGCTGAGGTCCTGCCAGAAATTGATGAGTTGCAGTGCCGTGCACACGGCGTCGGACTGGCGCAAGGCGGCCGGCTCCTGGATGCCGTACAGGTGCAGCAGCAGCCGGCCCACCGGGTTGGCCGAGCGGCGGCAGTAGTCCAGCAGCGCCGCCCGATCGGCATAGGCCGGGTTGCGCACGTCATGCTCGAATGCGTCCAGCAGGTCGTGCAGCAAGGCGGGTGGCAAGGCGAATTGGCGCAGACAACGCGCCAGCGGCTCGAACACGCCGCACCAGCGCTGGCCAGCCGCACGGCCGCCGCTGGCGGCAATGAGCTCCTGGCGGAAATGCGCCAGATCGGCCAGGCGTTGTTCCTCGCTCGCGTCGCCCTCGTCGGCCATGTCGTCGGCCGTGCGGGCAAAGTGGTAAATGGCCCGGATGGCGGGTCGCAAGGCCGGCGGGCACAGCACCGAAGCAACGGGAAAATTTTCGTAGTGGTCGACGCTCACGGGTGGGGATTCTGACCACATCGGCCTCGGGGTCGGCGATGCGGGGCGTTGCGGGCCGTTGCGGGGCCGGTTGACAGTCCCGAAAGCCACTTCTATATTACTGACCGGTCAGTCATTAAATATCGCCACGCCGTCGCCGTTCACCCAGGTCGTCCCCATGCCAGATCTCGCCCGCGTGCTTCTTGTCTTCGGTCTGGCCTTGGCGCTTGCGGCCTGCACGCGACCTGAACCCGCCGCCGAGCCGGTGCGCAGCGTGCGCACCGTCACGCTGGCAGCCGACAGCGCTGGCGGCCGACACGAATTTGCCGCCGAGGTGCGCGCGCGTACCGAGTCGCGCTTGGGTTTTCGGGTCGGCGGCAAGATGATCAGCCGCGCTGCCGAGGTCGGCCAGCGGGTGCGCACGGGGCAGGCACTGGCGCAACTGGACGCGGCCGACCTGCAACTGGGGCAGCAAGCCGCGCAGGCCGCAGTGCGCGCCGCGGAGTCAGCCCATGCCCTGGCTGCCGCGGAGTTGAAGCGCTACCGCGAGTTGCGCGATCAAGGCTTCATCAGCGGCCTGGAGCTGGAACGCCGGGAGGCTGCGCTGCAGGCACAGCGGGCACAACTGGAGCAGGCGCGTGCGCAGGCCGGCGTGCAGGTCAACCAGGCCGCCTATGCGACTTTGGTTGCACCCGCAGCCGGTGTGATCACGGCCGTGGAGGCCGAGCCCGGCATGGTGCTGGCCGCCGGCACACCGGTGCTGCGGCTGGCACACGACGGCGCGCGCGACGCGGTCTTCGTCGTCCCCGAGGACGGGTTGAACGCCATTCGCGCCTTGCTGGGCCAGAACGGCGCGCTGCGCGTGCGGCCCTGGGGCCGCAGCGAAACCCTGCCGGCCACGGTGCGCGAGATCGCCGCGGCGGCCGATCCCGCCACGCGCACCTTCCAGGTCAAGGCCGACCTCGGCCCCGCCGCGCTGCAATTGGGGCAGACGGTCACGGTGCTGGTGGAACTGCCGCGCGTGGAGGGGGTGACCAAGTTGCCGCTCACGGCGGTGACGCAGCAGCAGGGGCAGACGGCGGTGTGGCTGCTCGACCCGCAAACGATGACGGTGCGCGTGCAGCCGATCGTGGTGGCTGGCGCCGAAGGCAACGCAGTGGTCGTGGCCTCGGGGCTGAGTCCGGGGCAGACGGTGGTGACGGCTGGCGTGCACACGTTGACGCCGGGGCAGAAGGTCAAGCTGTTCGCGCAGCCATCGACCGCGGCGAGCGCAGCGGCCGGCCCGCGCTGATCCCCGGAGCCCGGACATGCAAGCTTTCGGTCCTCGCCCGGAGCCGCCACACCTGGATGCAAGCCAGGCCGGCCGCTCGCGTTTCAACATCTCGCGCTGGGCGCTGGAACACCCCGCGCTGACGCGCTACCTGATGATCGTGCTGCTGGCGCTGGGCGTGGCGGCCTATTTCCAGCTCGGCCAGGACGAGGACCCGCCGTTCACCTTCCGTGCCATGGTCGTGCAGGCGTACTGGCCGGGCGCCAGCGCGCAGCAGGTGGCCGAGCAGGTCACCGACAAGATCGAGAAGACGCTGCAGGAGGTTCCCTACGCCGACAAGATCCGCTCCTACACCAAGCCCGGCGAGTCGGTGACGATCCTGCAGCTGGCCGATTCGTCGCCGGCCGCCGCAGTGCCCAACAGTTGGTACCAGGCGCGCAAGCGCGTGGGCGACATGCGCCACACCTTGCCGGCGGGCGTGGTGGGGCCGGTCATCAACGACGATTTCGGCGACGTCTACGGCTCGATCTTCGCGCTCTCGGCCGACGGCTTTTCGCCCGAAGAGCTGCGTGTCTTCGCCGACGGCGTGCGCCAGCAGTTGCTGAAGGTGCCCGACGTGGCCAAGGTCGAGACCTTCGGTGCCCAGGCCGAGAAGATCTTCATCGAGATCTCGCAGAAGCGCCTGGCCCAGCTCGGGCTGGATATGAACCAGGTCATCGCGCAGCTCGGGGCGCAGAACGCCGTGGAAGGCGCCGGCGTGCTGAACGCCGGCAGCGAGAACCTGCAGGTGCGTGTGGCCGGGCCCTTCGATTCGGTCGACGAACTGCGGCGTTTCCCCATCCGCGCCGTCAACCCGGCCACGGGTGCGGCCAGCACGCTGCGCCTGGGCGACCTGGCCGAAGTGAAGCGCGACTATGTTGATCCGCCTTCCGTGATGGTGCGCCACCAGGGCAAGCCCGTCATCGCGCTGGGCGTGTCGATGGCGCAGGGCGGCGACATCATCCGCCTGGGCAAGGCACTGCAGGCCACCGTGGCACGCATCCAGGCCGAGCTGCCGATGGGCATCGCCATCGAACAGATCCAGGACCAGCCACGCGCGGTGAGCCGCTCGGTGGGCGAGTTCGTCAAGGTGCTGGTGGAGGCGGTGCTCATCGTGCTGGCGGTGAGCTTCATCAGCCTGGGCCTGCACACGAAGCCGCTGCGCGTGGACATCTGGCCCGGCCTGGTGGTGGGCATCACCATCCCGCTGGTGCTGGCGATCACCTTCGTGACCATGTTCTACTGGGGTGTGGGGCTGCACAAGATCAGCCTGGGCAGCCTGATCATCGCGCTGGGCCTGCTGGTGGACGACGCCATCATCGCGGTGGAGATGATGGTGCGCAAGCTGGAGGAAGGTTACGACCGCGCGCGCGCCGCCACCTTCACCTACGAGCTGGTGGCCATGCCCATGCTCACCGGCACGCTGATCACGGCCGCGGGGTTCCTGCCCATTGGCCTGGCCAAGAGCGTGACTGGCGAGTACACCTTCGCCATCTTCGCCGTCACCTCGGCGGCGCTGGTCATCTCCTGGTTCGTTTCGGTCTATTTCGTGCCCTACCTCGGCTGGTGGCTGCTGCACACGCGCAAGCAGGTCGACGGCGAGGCGCACGAGGACGAACTCTTCGGCGGTGCCTTCTACACCCGCTTTCGCCGCACCGTGGACTGGTGCGTGCAGCACCGCTGGATCACCATCGGCCTGACCGTGCTGAGCTTCGCGCTGGGCGTCGTGGGCATGGGCCGCGTGCAGCAGCAGTTTTTCCCGGACTCGAGCCGGCCCGAGATTCTGGTCGACCTGTGGCTGCCGGAAGGATCCACCATCCAGCAAAGCGACGAGATCGCGCGCCGCTTCGAGGCGCGGCTGATGCGCGAGGCCGGGGTGCAAACCGTCAGCACCTGGGTGGGTGCCGGTGTGCCGCGTTTTTATCTGCCGCTGGACCAGATCTTCCCGCAGAGCAACGTCAGCCAGGCCATCGTGCTGCCCAAGGGGCTGAAGGAGCGCGAGGAACTGCGCGTGCGCCTGCCGCAGCTCCTGGCCAGCGAATTTCCCGAGGTGCGCGGCCGCGTCAAGCTGCTGCCCAACGGGCCGCCGGTGCCTTACCCGGTGCAGTTCCGCGTGGTCGGCGAGGACGCCACGCAGGTGCGCGCCTGGGCCGACCGCGCCAAGGAGGTGCTGCGCGGCAACCCCAGCATGCGCGGTGTCAACGACAACTGGAACGAGTCGATCAAGGTCTTGCGCCTGGACGTCGACCAGGACAAGGCGCGCGCTCTGGGCGTCACCAGCCAGGCCATCGCGCAGGCCTCGCGCACCAACCTCAGCGGCAGCGTCATCGGCCAGTACCGCGAAGGCGACAAGCTGGTCGACATCGTGCTGCGCCAACCGCTGGAGGAGCGCAGCCGCATCACCGACCTGGCCAACGGCTACCTGCCCACCGCCAGCGGCCGTCCGGTGCCGCTGCTGCAGGTGGCCAAGGTGAATTTCAACTGGGAACCCGGCGTGCTCTGGCGCGAGGGCCGCAACTACGCGGTTACCGTGCAGGGCGACGTGGTCGAGGGCGTGCAGGGCCCCACGGTGACGTCGCAGGTGTGGCCGGCGCTGCAGGCCCTGGCGGCACAGATGCCGGCCGGCTACCGCATCGAGGCGGCCGGCGCGGTGGAGGAAAGCAGCAAGGGCCAGGGCGCCATTGCCGCCGGCGTGCCGCTGATGCTGTTCATCATCTTCACGTTGCTGATGCTGCAGCTGCAGAGCTTCAGCCGCTCGGTGCTGGTGCTCCTGACCGGGCCGCTGGGCATGGCCGGCGTGGCCGCGGCGCTGCTGCTGCTCAACCGGCCGTTCGGCTTCGTGGCGCTGCTGGGCGTGATCGCGCTGATGGGCATGATCATGCGCAATTCGGTGATTCTCATCGACCAGATCGAGCAGGACCGCCAGCGCGGCGTGCCGGCCTGGGACGCCATCGTCGAGGCGGCCGTGCGGCGCTTCCGGCCCATCGTGCTGACAGCGGCGGCGGCGGTGCTGGCCATGATTCCGCTGTCGCGCAGCGTCTTCTGGGGGCCGATGGCGGTGGCCATCATGGGCGGGCTGATCGTGGCCACGGCGCTGACGCTGCTGGCGCTGCCGGCCATGTATGCGGCGTGGTTCCGCGTCAAGCGCGAGCCAGCCAGCGGCTGAACCCAGCGCTCTTGCGCTGCAGTGAAAGCTCAGATCGAGATCGCCTTGTGAGCTGACGCTAAAATGCGCGGTTTGCCGCTTGCGGCTGACCGCCCGCGCGGGTGGCGAAATTGGTAGACGCACCAGGTTTAGGTCCTGACGCCTTCACGGGCGTGCCGGTTCGAGTCCGGCCCCGCGCACCAGATCCCGTCCTTCCCGGTCCCCAGCCGGTACTTACAGCCCACCAAGAGACATCATGGCCGTCCAAGTCGAAACCCTGGAAAAGCTCGAACGCCGCATCACGCTGACGCTGGCGGCTGAAACCATCAATGGCGAGGTCAACAACCGCCTGAAGAAGCTCTCGCGCACCGTCAAGGCCGACGGCTTTCGCCCCGGCAAGGTGCCGATGAGCGTGGTCGCGCAGCGCTATGGCTACTCGGTGCAGTACGAGGTGGTCAACGACCGCGTCGGCCAGGCCTTCAACGAAGCCGCCACCGAGGCCCAGCTGCGCGTGGCCGGCGCGCCGCGCATCACCCAAAAAGACCAGTCGCCCGAAGGCGCGCTGTCCTTCGATGCCACCTTCGAGGTCTACCCCGAGGTGAAGATCGGCGACCTGAGCCAGGCCGAGATCGAGCGCGTCTCCACCGAGGTGACCGACGCGGCCATCGACCGCACGATCGAGATCCTGCGCAAGCAGCGCCGCACCTTCGGCCTGCGTGCCAAGGACGAGGCCGCCGTCGAGGGCGACCGCATCACCATCGACTTCGAAGGCAAGATCGACGGCGAGCCTTTCGCCGGCGGCAAGGCCGAAGACTTCCAGTTCATCATCGGCGAAGGCCAGATGCTCGAGCAGTTCGACTCGGCCGTGCGCGGCATGAAGGTGGGCGAAAGCAAGACCTTCCCGCTGCAGTTCCCGGCCGACTACCACGGCGCCGACGTGGCCGGCAAGGAAGCCGACTTCATGGTCACCGTGAAGAAGATCGAGGCGCAGAACCTGCCCGCGGTGGACGACGCGCTGGCCAAGAGCCTGGGCATCAAGGAAGGCACCGTGGAAGGCCTGCGGGCCGACGTGAAGAAGAACCTGGAGCGCGAAGTGAAGTTCCGCGTGCTGGCGCGCAACAAGGCGGCGGTGATGGAAGCGCTGGCCAAGGCCGCCGAGCTGGACCTGCCCAATGCGCTGGTGGCCGGCGAAACCGACCGCCTGATCGAGAACGCCCGCGCCGACCTCAAGCAGCGCGGCGTGAAGGACGCCGAGACGGCCACTATCCCGGCCGAGATCTTCAGGCCGCAGGCCGAGCGCCGCGTGCGCCTGGGCCTGGTGGTGGCCGAGCTGGTGCGCGCCAACAACCTGCGCGCCAAGCCCGAGCAGTTGCAGGCGCACATCGAGGAAATGAGCCAGAGCTACGAAAAGCCCGCCGAGGTGATGCGCTGGTACCTGAGCGACCGCAAGCGCATGTCGGAAGTGGAGGCCGTCGTCATCGAGAACAACGTGGCCGAATTCGTGCTGTCGCAGGCGAGGGTCACCGACAAGGTGCTACCGTTCGACGAATTGATGACCGCTTCCTGAGCCTGAAGGACAAACGTATGAGCGTGCACGAGACCGTCGGCCTGGGCATGGTGCCCATCGTCATTGAGCAGTCGGGCCGCGGCGAGCGCGCCTACGACATCTACAGCCGGCTGCTGCGCGAGCGCATCATCTTTTTGGTGGGTCCCGTCAACGACGGCACCGCCAACCTGGTGGTGGCGCAGATGCTGTTCCTGGAGAGCGAGAACCCCGACAAGGACATCTTCCTGTATATCAACTCGCCGGGCGGCAGCGTCAGCGCCGGGCTGTCGATCTACGACACCATGCAGTTCATCAAGCCCGACGTGTCCACGCTGTGCATGGGCATGGCCGCCAGCATGGGCAGCTTCCTGCTCATGGCCGGCGCCAAGGGCAAGCGCAGCGCGCTGCCCAATTCGCGCGTCATGCTGCACCAACCCAGCGGCGGCGCCCAGGGGCAGGCCAGCGACATCGAGATCCAGGCGCGCGAGATCATCAAGACGCGCGAGCAGCTCAACCGCATCTATGCCGACCGCACTGGCCAGCCCTACGAGCGCATCGTCGCCGACATGGAGCGCGACTTCTGGATGTCGCCCACCGAGGCGCGCGACTACGGGCTCATCGACCAGGTGCTGGACAAGCGGGCCTGATTCCCGAGCCGGCCGGGCGCCGAACGGACCCTGTTTGGGGTCTTTATCAAGCCGGAGGCAGCCCCCGGTCTTGATCTATGATGGTGCGGCAATCCGCGCTCAACCCCGCTGAATCCACGTACCCATGGCCGAAAAGAAGGGCGCCTCAGGCGAGAAGGTTCTGTACTGCAGCTTCTGCGGTAAGAGCCAGCACGAGGTCAAGAAGCTCATCGCGGGCCCGTCGGTGTTCATCTGCGACGAGTGCATCGAACTCTGCAACGACATCATCCGCGACGAGGTGCCTGCCGAAGGGCCGGCTTCGAAGGGTGGCAAGTCCGACCTGCCGACGCCGGCCGAGATCAAGGGCAGCCTCGACCAGTATGTGATCGGCCAGGAGCCAGCCAAGCGCACCTTGTCGGTGGCGGTCTATAACCACTACAAGCGCCTCAAGCACATGGGCGCGGGCAATGCCAAGGACGAGGTCGAGCTGACCAAGAGCAACATCCTGCTGATCGGCCCCACCGGCAGCGGCAAGACCTTGCTGGCGCAGACGCTGGCGCGGCTGCTCAACGTGCCCTTCGTCATAGCCGACGCCACCACGCTCACCGAAGCCGGCTACGTGGGCGAGGACGTCGAGAACATCATCCAGAAGCTGCTGCAGAACTGCAACTACGACGTCGAACGTGCGCAGCGCGGCATCGTCTATATCGACGAGATCGACAAGATCAGCCGCAAGGCCGACAACCCCAGCATCACGCGCGACGTCTCGGGTGAAGGCGTGCAGCAGGCGCTGCTGAAGCTGGTGGAAGGCACCATGGCCAGCGTGCCGCCGCAGGGTGGGCGCAAGCACCCGAACCAGGATTTCCTGCAGATCGACACCACGAACATCCTGTTCATCTGCGGCGGTGCCTTCGACGGGTTGGAAAAGGTCATCCAGAACCGCACTGAACGCTCGGGCATCGGATTTGCCGCCACCGTGCACAGCAAGACCGAGAAGAAGGCCGCCGAGGTGTTCCGGGCGGTGGAGCCCGAAGACCTGATCAAGTTCGGCCTCATTCCCGAACTGGTGGGCCGCCTGCCCGTGGTGGCCACGCTGGGTGAACTCACCATCGACGCCATGGTGCAGATCCTGACCGAGCCGCGCAATGCGCTGGTCAAGCAGTACCAGAAGCTGTTCTCGATGGATGGCGTCGAACTCGAGGTGCGGCCTTCGGCACTGACGGCCATCGCCCGCAAGGCGCTGGCGCGCAAGACCGGCGCGCGCGGGCTGCGGTCGATCATGGAACAGGCCTTGATCGACACCATGTTCGACCTGCCCACCTTCGACGGCGTGGCCAAGGTCGTGATCGACGAGCACATCATCGAAGACGGCGCCAAGCCGCTGCTCGTCTACCGCGAGAAAAAGGCCTCGGCCTGACCGGACCACTGCGCGGCCCACAGCGCGGCCCACTGCCTGGCCCGCCACCCGGCGAGCCGCTTGCATTTTCCCGCTCGGGCCCCATGTGGGCCTGAGAAAGAGAGGTCTTCAATGTCCGGACATCCCATCCTTCCCTCGGAACCGATCACGCTGCCGCTGCTGCCCCTGCGCGACGTGGTGGTCTTCCCGCACATGGTCATCCCGCTGTTCGTGGGGCGGCCGAAGTCGATCAAGGCGCTTGAAGCGGCCATGGAGTCGGGGCGCCAGATCATGCTGGTGGCACAGAAGGCCGCCGGCAAGGACGAGCCGCGCGCCGACGACATGTTCGAAGTGGGCTGCGTTTCCAGCATCCTGCAGATGCTGAAGCTGCCCGACGGCACCGTGAAGGTGCTGGTCGAAGGCGTGCAGCGTGCCACCACGAACAGCATCACCGAAGCCGGCGAGCATTTCGTCGGCGAGGTCGTGCCCGTTCCGGTGGGTGCCGAGGCCACACCCGAGATCGAGGCCCTGCGCCGCGCGGTGACGCAGCAGTTCGACCAGTACGTCAAGCTGAACAAGAAGATCCCGCCCGAGATCCTGACCTCCATTTCCGGCATCGACGACCCCGGTCGCCTGGCCGACACCATTGCCGCCCACCTGCCGCTGAAGCTGGAAGCCAAGCAGTCGGTGCTGGACCTGTTCTCGGTGCCCAAGCGGCTGGAAAAGCTGCTGGAACTGCTGGAGCACGAAGTCGACATCCTGCAGGTGGAAAAGCGCATCCGCGGCCGCGTGAAGCGGCAGATGGAAAAGAGCCAGCGCGAGTACTACCTGAACGAGCAGGTCAAGGCCATCCAGAAGGAGCTCGGCGACGGGGAAGAAGGCGCCGACCTGGAAGAAGTGGAAAAGAAAATCAAGGCCGCCCGCATGAGCACGGAGGGCCGCAAGAAGGCCGAATCCGAGCTCAAGAAGCTGAAGCTGATGTCGCCCATGTCGGCCGAGGCCACCGTGGTGCGCAACTACATCGACACGCTCATCAACCTGCCCTGGGCGAAGAAGACCAAGGTCAAGAACGACCTCGTCTTTGCCGAGGACGTGCTCAACGAAGACCACTTCGGCCTGGAGAAGGTGAAGGACCGCATCCTGGAATACCTTGCGGTGCAGCAGCGCGTGGACAAGGTCAAGGCGCCCATCCTGTGCCTGGTCGGCCCCCCGGGCGTGGGCAAGACCTCGCTCGGCCAGAGCGTGGCGCGCGCCACCGGCCGCAAGTTCGTGCGCATGGCGCTGGGCGGCATGCGCGACGAGGCCGAGATCCGCGGCCACCGCCGCACCTACATCGGCAGCATGCCGGGCAAGGTGCTGCAAAGCCTTTCGAAGGTCGGCACGCGCAACCCGCTCTTCCTGCTGGACGAGATCGACAAGCTGGGCATGGACTTCCGCGGCGACCCGTCTTCGGCGCTGCTGGAGGTGCTCGACCCCGAGCAGAACCATACCTTCAGCGACCACTACGTGGAGGTCGACTTCGACCTCAGCGACGTCATGTTCGTGGCCACCAGCAACAGCATGAACATTCCGCCGGCCCTGCTGGACCGCATGGAAGTCATCCGCCTGGCCGGATACACCGAGGACGAAAAGCTCAATATCGCCCAGCGCTACCTGTTGCCCAAGCAGCAGAAGAACAACGGCGTCAAGGACCACGAGATGGACCTCACCGAGGAAGCCATCCGCGGCATCATCCGTTACTACACCCGCGAAGCCGGCGTGCGCAGCCTGGAGCGCGAGATCTCCAAGATCTGCCGCAAGGTCGTCAAGGGCCATCAGCTCAAGAAGTACGACGGTCAGGTGGTGGTGACCGCCGACAACCTGAACGACTTCCTGGGCGTGCGCAAATACGACTTCGGCCGCACCGAGAAGACCAACCAGGTGGGCCAGGTGGTGGGGCTGGCGTGGACCGAGGTGGGCGGCGACCTGCTGACCATCGAAGCCGCGGTGATGCCGGGCAAGGGCAACATCATTCGCACCGGCCTGCTGGGCGACGTGATGAAGGAATCGGTGGAAGCCGCGCGCTCGGTGGTACGCAGCCGCTCGCGCCGCCTGGGCATCAAGGACGAGATGTTCGAGAAACGCGACATCCATATCCACGTGCCCGACGGCGCCACACCCAAGGACGGCCCCAGTGCCGGTGCGGCCATGACCACGGCCTTCGTCTCTGCGCTCACGGGCATTCCGGTGCGCGCCGACGTGGCGATGACGGGCGAGATCACGCTGCGCGGTGAGGTCACGGCCATTGGCGGCCTGAAGGAGAAGCTGCTGGCAGCGCACCGTGGTGGTGTGAAGACCGTGCTGATCCCCGAGGAAAACGTCAAGGACCTGCAGGAGATTCCGGAGAACGCCAAGAACAACCTGGAGATCGTGCCGGTGCGCTGGATCGATCAAGTGCTGGAGTTTGCGCTGGAGCGCATGCCCGAGGCGCTGGCCGAGGACGAACCGGCCGTCGCGGCCCCGGCAGTGGCGGCGAAGGCGGAAGCCGCGGCGCCCGTGGTGGCTGCCGACGGCTTGCCGCATTGAACCTGGCCGTGGCCGGGTCCGCGAGGCGGCGGGTTTCGGTCACGGTCGGTGCGATTGCAGGCGGCGAAAGAGTCGGCATATAATGCGAGGCTCGACGCGCTGGAAAGCACGTTCGAGGCAACGCGGGAATAGCTCAGTTGGTAGAGCGCAACCTTGCCAAGGTTGAGGTCGCGAGTTCGAGTCTCGTTTCCCGCTCCAGATCTTGAAGAAAAAGGGAAGCCTCGGCTTCCCTTTGTTTTGCTAGGATGGATTCCACGGCGCGATAGCAAAGCGGTTATGCAACGGATTGCAAATCCGTCCAGTCCGGTTCGACTCCGGATCGCGCCTCCAGCATCTGCACTACAGCGTCTTGGCCAGGGCTCCCAGCGTGGAGCCCTTGGTCCATCTGAGTCGCGCCCATAATGCGCCGCGCGCCCGGATGGCGAAATCCGCAGACGGAGCGGACTTGCTCTCTCCACGGGTGATAGGCTACGTTCCCAGGGGGGAACTTATGCGTCATCGAATAGGGCTTCTGCTACTTGCTGTCGCCGCATCCGCGGCCGCCGACCCTCTCGACGACTTTTGTCGCCGGGTCGAGCGCTCGACCAACGCACTGGCCGACTTCACTACAACTAAGTGCCTTCCGACCGCTGGGACGAAGAAGGGGTCGAACTCGTTCCTGATCATCTCGGAGAAGCCGGTCTTCTCGAACGAGAAGTCGAAGAAGGCGTGGTTGATGGTCGCCTGTGCTGCGGCCGGAAGCGAGTTGAACAAGAGTTCGATCGTGCGCGCTGACGAACTGTGGTTCAGTGACGTTGCGCGAACGAAGGAGCGAGTCGCGTTCGCTGCACCCGCTGCGACGTGCAAGACCCTGCAGGCGAAGGCCAGCGGTGGATCGATCGGCCTGGAGCAGTTCTACAGCACGTTGTCTGCCCAGCTTGTGCAGAAGGGCGCACGATGACCCTCCGATTCCGCAAGTCGATCAAGCTCGCCCCTGGCCTCCGCTGGAACATTTCCGGTGGCGGGTCGAGCTTCAGCTTCGGTCCCCGCGGCGCATCGATTACGACGGGCAAGCGCGGGACTTTCGTGAACACTGGGATCCCGGGCAGTGGCTTCTCATCGCGGGCCAAGATTGGCGCGCCAGCGCCGCGGCCGGCCGCCGCTGGGATGACCTCGGTGAAGCTCACGTGCCGAGTGCACGACACGGGCGAACTGGAGTTCGTCGACAGTGACGGTAACCCGGCGCCGGATCATTGGATCGAGATCGCGAAGAAGCAGAACCGCGACGCGCTGACCGGGCTGATTCAGGAGGCCTGCGACAAGATCAACGACGAGGTCCAGGCCCTGGCCCGGATCCACGTGTCGACGCCCGACCCAAGCGCAGCGCCTCGATTTGTGCCCGAGCCATTCGACGAGGTGGCACCCGTGGTGCCGGCCGAGGTCAAGCCGGGCTTCCTCGCTGGCCTACTCGCCAGCCGTCGCGAGACGATCGCCGAGACGAACCGCGCAGCGCGCGACGCGTACAGGCGTGAGCTAGACGCGTGGAAGCAGCGCAAGGGCGACCATGAGGCCGCCCAGCAGCGTGAGGCCATGCTGTTCGAGCGAGCTAAGTCGGACCCGGCGGCGATGGAGACTCTCTTCGAGCAGCAGCTGCAGGCCCTTGAGTGGCCGCGGGAGACTGAGGTCGCCTTCGAGATCAGCGGCGGCGGGGTCGCGCTCGACGTCGACCTGCCCGAGATCGAAGACATGCCGACCAAGGTCGCAGCGGTACCAGCGCGGGGGCTGAAGCTATCGGTCAAGGAAATGCCCCCGCCCAGGTGCAGAAGCTCTACCTGGGCCACGTGCACGGCGTCATCTTCCGACTGGTCGGGGAGGCTTTCGCCGCGCTGCCCACGGTGGACACCGTCACCGCCTCGGGTTACTCGCAGCGACCGGACCCCAAGACTGGCACTGTGGTGGATGACTACCTGCTGTCGGTTCGCGTCGCGCGCGAGCATTGGCGGGGTTTGAACTTCGGCAACCTCGCCGCCGTCGACCCCGTCGAGTCGCTGGGCGCGCTGGGCGCGCTGCGCAACATGCAGCGCGGCGGCAAGCTGCTCGCCATTCAACCCCTGGGCACATGTTGAACGCGCTGATCGTCTACGTCTGCATGGTGGCCGGCGTCGCCGAGTTCCGCGACACGCCTTGTGTCGAGCGGCCGCCAGCGGCGGCGCCCATGGTGGGCACGATCGTCGAGTTCCCGCGCTACGGGGTCGACCGCGGCGGGCTGCCGGGCTCCTGACCGGCGACCGCGGGGGCAACGGTGTACCGGGGACACCGACACCACCACGGCCGGCGGTAGCTGGTGCGCGGGACGGGACTTGAACCCGTACGCCTTGCGGCTGCGGGTTTTAAGCCCGCTACGTCTACCGATTCCGTCACCCGCGCGTAGTGGCCGGCATGATAGGCTGCTGCGCAATCGGTGCGTAGCAACACACCGCAGAGCAGCACAAAGCGACAGCGGATCGATACTCCGCTGCACCATTTCACCTATGACGGCGGGTAGTTGAAGTGAAGTTGTTTTGGTGTTTTGTGCTAGACCCTTACTTAGAATCCGCGGCTCGTCACAGGGCATACGGGTTCGACCCCCGTTCCGCCCAGCCTCCAGATTCCCCTCGGCCCGCCCCGGCCCACCCCGCGAGGACGCCCGCATGACGAAGATCGCTCCCGACGCGCTCAACCCGGGTGTCAAGAAGCGCGAAGTCTTCGGCTGGGCGATGTACGACTTCGCCAACTCCGGCTACACCACGGTCGTCATCACGGCGGTGTTCAACGCCTACTTCGTGGGCGTGGTGGCCGGCGGCGCAGCCTGGGGCACGCTGGCCTGGACGCTGGCCCTGGGCCTGTCCAACCTGGTCGTGATGTTCACGATGCCGGCCCTGGGCGCCTATGCCGACCTGCGTGCGGCCAAGAAGCGGCTGCTGCTGTTCACCACCGCGGGCTGCGTGGCGGCCACCGCCTGGCTGGCCGACGTGGGGCCGGGCGACCTGGCACTGGCGGTAACGGCCATCGTGCTGTCCAACATCTGCTACGCCTATGGCGAGTCTCTGATCGCCGCCTTCCTGCCCGAACTGGCGCGGCGCGAGGCGATCGGCCGCGTCTCTGGCTGGGGCTGGAGCTTCGGCTATTTCGGCGGCATGCTCACGCTCGGCCTGAGCCTGGGCTACGTGATCTGGGCGCAGGGGCAGGGCATGACGGCGCCCCAGTTCGTACCGGTGACGATGCTCATCACGGCCGCCGTCTACGGCCTGGCCGCGCTGGCCACCTTCGCGCTGCTCAAGGAACGCGCCGTGCCGCAGCCGGGCGTGGCGCGCGCCGGCATGACCGAATCGCTGCTGCGCCTGGCACGCACCTGGCGCGAGGCGCGCCGCTACCAGGACTTCAGCTGGCTGCTGCTGTGCGCGGTGTTCTACCAGGCCGGCATCGCGGTGGTCATCGCGCTGGCGGCGGTGTACGCCGAGCAGGTGCTGGGTTTCAAGCAGACCCAGACCATGATGCTGATCTTCCTGGTCAATGTCGCCGCGGCGCTGGGGGCGTTCGCCTTCGGCTACCTGGAAGACCGAGTGGGCCACCGCACCGCGCTCACGGCCACGCTGTGGGGCTGGGTCGTGATGACGCTGCTGGCGGTGGTGGCCACCACGCCGGCCGTTTTCTGGGTGGCGGCGGTGCTGGCCGGTCTGTGCATGGGCAGCAGCCAGTCGGCCGGCCGCGCGATGGCCGGGCTGTTTGCGCCAGCGCACCGCCTGGCCGAGTTCTACGGGCTGTGGACCTTCGCGGTGCGCCTGTCGGCCATCATCGGCCCCATCACCTACGGGCTGGTGACGCTCCTCACCGGCGGCAACCACCGCATCGCGATCCTGTCCACTGGCGTGTTCTTTCTGGCCGGCATCGTGGTGCTGCGGCGGGTGGACGTGGCACGCGGCAGTGCCGCGGCGCAGGCCGCCGACTGAAAATAGTACGATCGTTCTATTTTCTGCCCTGCCCGGGCGATTCGAAGGGGTTCGACCTCTAGAATGGCCCGCAGCAAACGATCGTCATCTCAAGCCCAGGAGCGTCATTCATGAAGGTGCTGGTACCCGTCAAGCGGGTGGTCGACTACAACGTCAAGGTGCGCGTCAAGAGCGACGGCAGCGGTGTGGACATCGCCAACGTCAAGATGAGCATGAACCCCTTCGACGAGATCGCCGTCGAAGAAGCCGTGCGCCTGAAGGAGAAGGGCGTGGTCACCGAGATCGTGGCCGTGTCCTGCGGCGTCACGCAGTGCCAGGAAACGCTGCGCACGGCCATGGCCATCGGTGCCGACCGCGCCATCCTCGTCGAGTGCGCTGATGAGTTGCAGCCGCTGGCGGTGGCCAAGCTGCTCAAGGCCCTGGTCGACAAGGAACAGCCCGGGCTGGTGATCGTGGGCAAGCAGGCCATCGACGACGACTGCAACCAGACCGGGCAGATGCTGGCTGCGCTGGGCGGCATGGCGCAGGGCACGTTCGTGTCGAAGGTGGAGATCGCCGACGGGCAGGCCACCGTCACGCGCGAGGTCGACGGCGGCGTCGAGAGGGTCAGGCTCAAGCTGCCGGCCGTCGTCACCACCGACCTGCGGCTGAACGAGCCGCGCTACGTGACGCTGCCCAACATCATGAAGGCCAAGAAAAAGCCGCTGGAAGTGGTCAAGCCTGCCGACCTGGGCGTGGACGTGGCACCGCGCATCAAGACGCTGAAAGTCGTCGAACCGCCCAAGCGCGGCGCCGGCGTCAAGGTGCCCGACGTGGCCACGCTGGTGGCCAAGCTCAAGAACGAAGCAAAGGTGATCTGACCATGGCCGCACTCGCGAAAGTCCTGGTTGTGGCCGAACACGACCACGGCACCCTGAAGGGCGCCACCCTCAACACCATCACCGCGGCCCTGCAGTGCGGTGGCGAAGTCCACGTGCTGGTCGCCGGCGCGAATGCCGCCGGTGCCGCGCAGGCCGCCGCTCAGGTGGCCGGTGTGGCCAAGGTGCTGCTGGCCGACGCCCCCGACCTGGCCGAGCAGCTGGGCGAGAACGTGGCCGCGCAGGTGCTGGCCGTCGCGCGCAACTACAGCCACCTGCTGTTCCCGGCCACCGCGCACGGCAAGAACGTGGCCCCGCGCGTGGCGGCGCTGCTCGACGTGGCGCAGATCAGCGACGCCATGAAGGTGGTCGGTCCCGACACCTTCGAGCGCCCCATCTACGCCGGTAACGCCATCGCCACCGTGCAGAGCCTGGACACCATCAAGGTCATCACCGTGCGCACCACCGGTTTCGACCCCGCGGCAAGCTCGGGCGGCAGTGCCGCGGTGGAAAACCTGGCGGCGGTGGCCGACAGCGGCCTGTCGGTCTTCCTGGGCAGCGAGATCGCCAAGCTCGACCGGCCCGAACTCACGGCGGCCAAGATCATCGTCAGCGGTGGTCGCGCTTTGGGCTCCAACGACAAGTTCAACGACGTGCTGATGCCGCTGGCCGACAAGCTGGGCGCCGCCTTGGGTGCCAGCCGCGCCGCCGTGGACGCCGGCTACGCCCCCAACGACTGGCAGGTGGGGCAGACGGGCAAGATCGTGGCGCCGCAACTGTATGTCGCAGTGGGCATCAGCGGCGCCATTCAACATCTGGCCGGCATGAAGGACAGCAAGGTCATCGTGGCCATCAACAAGGACCCCGAGGCGCCGATCTTCAGCGTCGCCGACTACGGGCTGGAGGCCGACCTCTTCACGGCAGTGCCCGAACTCACGGCCAGCCTCTGATTCCAGCTTGACCCAGGAGGGCGCCATTGCGGCGCCCTTGTCACATCAGGAGACAAGACATGACCTACCGCGCCCCCGTCAAGGACATGTTGTTCGTGATGAAGGAACTGGCCTGCATCGACGCCGTCGCGCAATTGCCGGGCTATGAAGATGCCGGCTACGACACCGCTGCCGCGGTGCTGGAGGAATGCGCCAAGTTCAACGAAGGCGTGGTGGCGCCGCTCAACTGGGAAAGCGACAAGAACCCTTCGTCGTTCCAGAACGGCCAGGTACGCACGGCAGCCGGCTTCAAGGAAGCCTTCCGCCAGTTTGCCGAAGGCGGCTGGCAGGGCCTGCAGCACCCGGCCGATTTCGGCGGCCAGGGGCTGCCCAAGCTGATCCACGCCGCCTGCAGCGAGATGGTCAACAGCGCGAGTCTCAGCTTCGCGCTGTGCCCGCTGCTGACCGACGGCGCCATCGAAGCGTTGCTCACCGCCGGCACGCCCGAACAACAATCGGCCTTCATTCCGAAGATGATCGACGGCTCGTGGACGGGGTCGATGAACCTCACCGAGCCGCAGGCCGGGAGCGACCTTTCGGTGGTGCGCACGCGCGCTGAGCCGCAGGCCGACGGCAGCCACAAGCTCTTCGGTACCAAGATCTACATCACCTACGGTGAACACGACCTGGCCGAGAATATCGTCCACCTCGTGCTGGCGCGGGTGAGCGGTGCACCCGAGGGTGTGAAAGGTATCTCGCTCTTCATCTGCCCGAAATTCGGGGTCAACGCCGACGGCAGCCTGGGTGCGCGCAACGACGTGCACTGCGTGAGCATCGAGCACAAGCTCGGCATCAAGGCCAGCCCCACCGCGGTGCTGCAGTACGGCGACCACGGCGGTGCCACGGCCTTCCTCGTGGGCCAGGAAAATCGCGGCCTGGAATACATGTTCATCATGATGAACGCCGCGCGCTTCGGCGTCGGCGTGCAAGGCATCGCGCTGGCCGAGCGCGCCTACCAGAAGGCGGTGGCCTATGCGCGCGACCGCGTGCAGGGCCGGCCGGTCGACGGCTCGCTGACAGCGCCCGGCGCCATCATCCACCACCCCGACGTGCGCCGCATGCTGTTGACCATGCGCGCCCACACCGAGGGCTGCCGCGCCATGGCGCTGGTGGCCGCAGCGGCGTATGACGCCGCGCATGCCCACCCCGACGCCGAGGTGCGCCAGCAGAACCAGGCCTACTACGAGTTCATGGTGCCGCTGATCAAGGGCCTTTCGACCGAGATGAGCCTGGACGTGGCCAGCCTGGGCGTGCAGGTGCACGGCGGCATGGGCTACATCGAGGAAACCGGCGCGGCGCAATACCTGCGCGACGCCAAGATCCTGACCATCTACGAAGGCACCACCGCCATCCAGGCCAACGACCTGGTGGGCCGCAAGACGGCGCGCGACGGCGGCGCGGTGGCGC
Organism: Burkholderiales bacterium; assembly: GCA_011391855.1. Taxonomy (GTDB): domain Bacteria; phylum Pseudomonadota; class Gammaproteobacteria; order Burkholderiales; family Burkholderiaceae_C; genus Rubrivivax. The sequence continues at coordinate 4,464 of JAABPT010000079.1, read as the reverse complement.
GTGCCATAGCCGCCCAGATCGAGGTCACCGAAGGCGAACTGCGGGCACGCGAAAGCGCGGCCGGCCGCGCCGTGTCCGCCCGCCTGTCCACCGCACGGCAAGCCTTCCTGGACGCCGTGGACTTCGTCGCCGGCCAAACCAAGGCCAGCCCCAATGCCGTCTTCGCCGGCAGCGTGCCCTACCTCATGCTGGCCGGCACGGTGGTCTGCGGCTGGCAGATGGCGCGCGCGCTGATGGCCGCCGAAGACCGCCTGGCCGAGGGCACCGACGCCGCCTTCATGCAGGCCAAGATCGCCACCGCGCATTTCTACGCCGACCACATCCTCAACAAGGCGAGCGGCCTGCGCGACAGCATCGTCGAAGGCGCCGAATCCGTCACCGCCATGCCCCTGGAGTCTTTCTGATGGCCCTGCCAGCCGCTCTAAAGAAGGTGCCTTTGCCGATCATCGGCGCGCCGCTGTTCATCATCAGCCACCCCAAGCTCGTCATCGAGCAATGCAAGTCGGGCATCGTGGGTTCGATGCCGGCGCTCAATGCGCGCCCGGCCTCGCAGCTCGACGAATGGCTGGCCGAGATCACCGAGACGCTGGCAGCCTGGGACCGCGACCACCCGGACCAACCCGCCGCGCCGTTTGCCGTGAACCAGATCGTGCACAAGAGCAATGACCGGCTCGACCACGACATGGCCGTGTGCGCCAAGTACAAGGTGCCGATCGTCATCACCTCGCTGGGTGCGCGCAGCGATGTGTTCCAGGCCGTGCAGGGCTGGGGCGGTGTGGTGCTGCACGACATCATCAACAACGCCTTCGCGCACAAGGCCATCGACAAGGGCGCCGACGGCCTGATCGCGGTGGCGGCGGGTGCTGGCGGCCACGCTGGCGTGAAGAGCCCGTTTGCGCTGGTGCAGGAGATCCGCGAATGGTTCAGCGGGCCGCTGGCGCTTTCCGGAGCCATCGCCACCGGCGACGGCGTGCTGGCCGCGCTGGCCGCGGGAGCCGACTTCGCCTACATCGGCTCGGCCTTCATCGCCACCGTTGAGGCGCGTGCGTCCGAGGCCTACAAGCAATGCATCGTCGACAGCAACAGTGACGACATCGTCTACTCCAGCCTGTTCACCGGCGTGCACGGCAACTATCTCAAGCCTTCCATCCGCAACGCCGGCCTGGACCCCGACCATTTGCCCGAGAGCGACCCGAGCAAGATGGACTTCGGCGGCGGCGAAGGCTCCAAGAAGGCCTGGAAAGACATCTGGGGCTGCGGCCAGGGCATCGGCGCGGTGAAGGCCGTGGTGCCGGTGGCCGCGCGCGTGGAACAGCTTCGCGCCGAACTGGCCGCGGCATGCCGTCGTCTGGCCGCCATGGACAGCCTGGCGCGCCTGAACTGCCTGGGCTGAACATGGGCTGGGCTCGCGTGATGGCACGGTGCGCGGCGGCGCTGACCGCTGCAGTGGCACTGGCCGCTTGCACCTCGTTGGGTCTCGGCGTCTCGCTGCCTTTCCCGGGCGGCAGCGCCGGTGTCGGCGTGGACAGCAGCGGCCGCGTTGGTGGCGGCGTTTCCGTGGGCTCGGGTCCGGTCAGCGTGGGTGTCGGCGGTACGGCGCAGCTGCCGCCCCCGGCACCGCCTGCCTCGGCCCCCGCTTCGTCCCCGCGATACTGAGTCGTTTCCTCGCGGCCATCTCGGCGAAGCCTCGTCGCCAGGCCATCGTCAACGCGCAGGGCGGCTGCCGGGTTGCAACGCACTCGCGGCACGAAAAACGGGGCCCGCGAGCCCCGTTGCAGTGCTCGAGCCGTCGATCAGCGGATCGAAGTGAAACGCGCCTCCGGCCGGTCGTCGGAGCGGTGCACCGTGGTCACGCCCGCCTTCATGGCCCAGGGCCGCATCTGGTGGTGGATGGGGATCAGCAGCACTTCGTCCTTGATGCGCACCAGCGCCTCGCGGATCATCGCGTTGCGCTTGGCCACATCGACCTCGCTCTTCATCGCGTCGGTCAGGCGGTCGACCACCGGGTCGCTGACCTTGGAGAAGTTGAAGTTGCCGTCGGCACCGCTGGTGCGTGTGCGGGCCAGCGACTGGACCATGTACTGCGCGTCGTACGTGGCCACGCCCCAGCCCAGCATGTAGATCGACGAGTCGAAGTTCTGAAACTTCTGGCTGAAAGTGGCCATGTTCTCTGCCACCAGCGAAGCCTTGACGCCGATGCGCGCCCACATGGCGGTCACGGCCTGGCAGATCTTCTCGTCGTTGACATAGCGGTTGTTGGGGCAGTTCAGCCGCACTTCGAAACCATTGGGATAGCCGGCTTCGGCCAGCAGGCTCTTGGCGCGTGACGGGTCGGCCTTGGCGGGCGCGTCGAGTTGCTTGTCGTAGCCATTGACGCCGGGCGCCACCATCAGTGCCGCGGGGATGGACATGCCGCTCATCGTGCTGCGGCGAATCGCTTCACGGTCGATGGCCAGGCTGAGCGCCTGGCGCACGCGCTTGTCGGCGAAGGGGTTCTTGCCCTTGACGCTGCTGTACTTCAACTCGGGGCTGCCGATGTCGGGCGCGAAGAAGATCGTGCGCACCTCCGGCCCGTCGACGATCTTGAGCTTCTTGTCGGTGCGCAGCCGGGCGATGTCCTGCGTGGGGATGTCGGTGAGCATGTCCACGTCGCCCGACAGCAGCGCGGCCACCCGCGTGCCCTCGGCCTTGATCGGCGTGTAGACGACCTGCGTGACGTTGCCCTTGTGCTTGTCCCACCATGCTTCGTTGCGCGCCATCATGATGCGTTGTTCCGGCTGCCAGCTCAGGATGCGGTACGACCCGGTGCCCATGACGTTGCGGGTGGCGAAGTTTTCCTCCTTGGCCTTGTAGTCCTGCACCTTGGTGGCGTTGTTCTTCTCGGCCCAGGCCTTGCTCATGATGCGGAAGTCGATGATGTTGCGCAGCAGGATGGGGTTGGGCGCCGCCAGCACCAGGTCCACGGTGTGCTCGTCGACCTTCTTCACCTCGTTCACGCCAGTGACATAGATCTGCATCGTGCCCTGCGGCTGCTTGATGCGGCCGAAAGAGAACACCACGTCGTCGGCCGTGAACGGCGTGCCGTCGTGGAACTTGACGCCCTTGCGCAGTTCGAAGCGCACCTGCGTCGGGCTGACGAAGGTCCACTTCGTGGCCAGCGCGGGTTCGACCTCGTATTTGTCGCTGTAGCGCGTGAGGCCTTCGTAGGCGTGCATCAGGATGGCATTCGTCGTCGCATGGTTCTGCGAATGCGGGTCCATGGTCAGGATGTCGTTCTGCGCCGCCCAGCGCAGGGTTTGCGCCTGGGCGGGCAGCGCCACCGCCGCGGCCAGGGCCGCCGCGGCCAGGAGTGCCTTGAATTTCATGGAGCCGTCCTTCGTGGGTTGGGAAACCCGGCATCGTAGTGCCGCGCTGCGGCAGAGAAAGCCGGGAAAGTCCGGGGCGGCACCCGTGGCGGGCCGCCCTTGTCAGGAAAGCGCAGGGATTGCCGGTGTCCAATGGCGGGCGGAAATGGCCAGTCGTGGTGCTAGAGTCGCTGGCTGAAAGAACAACGGTCCTTCCCGTCCCCTTGCTGGTGCGAGACAAGCAGCAAGGCGGGTCGCTAGTCCGCTGGCCCGGTGCAGCCGGGGTCGCGGAAGGTTGATCAACCCATCGAAGCCGGCGGAAACCGCGGGCGAAAGGTGAGCGAAAGATGATGCAGCAGTACAGGTCCAACTCGTACCTGTTCGGGGGCAACGCCCCCTACGTCGAGGAGTTGTACGAGGCCTACCTCGACAACCCCGGCAGCGTGCCCGACAACTGGCGCAGCTACTTCGACAACCTCCAGCACGTGCCGGCCACCGACGGCTCCGAGGCGCGAGACGTGCCGCACGCGCCGGTGGTGGAGAGCTTCGCCCAGCGCGCCAAGGCCAATGCCTTCGCGCTGAAGGCCAGCGAGGCCGACCTGGCCGTCGCACGCAAGCAGGTGCACGTGCAGAGCCTGATCGCGGCCTACCGCTTCCTGGGTTCGCGCTGGGCCGACCTGGACCCGCTCAAGCGCACCGAGCGCCCCAAGATCCCCGAACTGGAACCGGCGTTCTACGACCTGAGCGAGTCCGACATGGACATCACGTTCTCGGCCGCGAACACCTATTTCAGCAAGGCCGAGAACATGAGCCTGCGCGAGATCTTGCAGGCCTTGCGCGAGACCTACTGCGGCACCATCGGCGCCGAGTTCATGCACTGCACCGACCCGGCCGAGAAGCGCTGGTGGCAGGAGCGGCTGGAATCGATCCGCAGCAAGCCCAGCTTCACCGTGGCCGAGAAGATGCACATTCTCGAACGCCTCACCGCGGCCGAAGGCCTGGAGCGCTACCTGCACACCAAATACGTGGGGCAGAAGCGCTTTTCGCTCGAAGGCGGCGAGAGCTTCATCGCCAGCATGGACGAACTGGTGCAGCGTGCAGGCGGCAAGGGCGTGCAGGA
>JAABPT010000067.1 GCA_011391855.1 Burkholderiales bacterium | reverse complement strand
CCTCTTGGCCCGCATCGGTGTGGACATCAACGTCGTCGCGCCGCTGAACGCCACGCCGGCCGACCTGCAGCGACTGGGCGACGCCGATTTCAACGTCGTCCTGTACCCCGAGGTGGCGATGCCGGCCGCGCAGTGGCTGCTGCGCAGCTTCGGCCAACCGGTGGTGAAGACGGTGCCCATCGGCGTAGGCGCCACGCGCGAATTCATTACGGAAGTGGCGGCGCTGGCCGGCATCGATGCGCAGCCGCTGCTCGACGACCCGCGTTCGCGCTCGACCTGGTATGCGAAGTCGGTCGATTCCACCTACCTCACCGGCAAGCGAGTTTTCGTCTTCGGCGACGCCACGCATGCCATTGCCGCGGCGCGCGTAGCGTCCAGGGAACTCGGCTTCCAGGTCGTGGGCATCGGCACCTACAGCCGCGAATTCGCGCGCGACGTGCGCGACGCCGCCAAGCTGTACGGCTGCGAGGCGCTGATCACCGACGACTACCTGGACGTGGAAGCGCGCGTGGCCGAGCTGCAGCCCGAACTGGTGCTGGGCACGCAGATGGAGCGCCACATCGCCAAGCGACTGGGCATCCCCTGCGCCGTGATCTCGGCGCCGATGCACGTGCAGGATTTCCCGGCGCGGCATTCGCCGCAGATGGGTTTCGAGGGCGCCAACGTGCTCTTCGACACCTGGGTGCACCCGCTGATGATGGGTCTGGAAGAGCACCTGCTGACCATGTTCCGCGGCGACTTCGAATTCCACGATGGTGCCGCGCCCTCGCACCTGGGGTCGGCCAAGGCGGCCGTGGCAGCGCAGCCTGTGGCCGCGCTGCCCGCAATTTCTTCGCCGGTGGCCGAATCTGCCGTACCGCTTGAAGCGGTCACTACACCGCCGGCCACCGTGCCCCTGCCCGCCATGCCGTCCGGCGAAGCCCTCGTGCTGCGCTGGGCCGCCGAGGCCGAGAAGGAACTGCACAAGATTCCCTTCTTCGTGCGCGGCAAGGCCCGCCGCAATACCGAACGCTACGCGGCCGACCGCGGCGTGGCCACCATCACCGTCGAGACCCTCTACGATGCCAAAGCGCACTTCAGTCGATAGCGCGGCATCCACGGCGCCCGCCGTGCCCACGCGCGTGGTGCTGGTCACCATGGACAGCCACTTGGCCAGCGCCGCCGAGCGCGCCAACCGCACGCTGGGCCAGTTGCTGCCGGGGGTCACGCTCTCGGTGCATGCGGCGGCAGAGTGGGGCGACCAGCCCGACACGTTGCAGCACTGCGTGGACGATATCGCCCGCGGCGACATCGTCATCTGCACCATGCTCTTCATGGAAGAGCATTTCACTCCCGTGCTGCCGGCGCTGAAGGCGCGCCGCGAGCATTGCGACGCCATGGTCTGCGCCATGTCGGCCGGCGAGGTGAGCAAGCTCACGCGCATGGGCAAGTTCGACATGAGCGCGCCCACCAGCGGCCCGATGGCGCTGCTGAAGCGCTTGCGCGGCAAGCCCGACGCCAAGAAGAACGGCGCGCCGCAGGGAGCCGGCGAAAAGCAGATGGCCATGCTGCGCCGCCTGCCCAAGCTGCTGCGCTTCATCCCTGGCACGGCGCAGGACGTGCGCGCCTATTTCCTGGTGCTGCAGTACTGGCTGGCCGGTTCGCAGGACAACGTGGTGGGCATGGTGCACCTGCTGGTGGACCGCTATGCCAGCGGCGCGCGCAAGGTCTTGCGCGGCGCCGAGAAGCCGGCCGAGCCGGTGGAATATCCAGAGTTGGGCGTCTACCACCCGCGCATGGCACAGCGCCTGTCGGAAGACGCTGCCGCGCTGCCCGCCGTGGCCACCACCGGCAAGGACGGCACCGTGGGCCTGCTGCTGCTGCGCAGCTACCTGCTGGCCGGCAACAGCGGTCACTACGACGGCGTCATCACGGCGCTGGAAGCGCGCGGCCTGCGCGTCATTCCCGCTTTCGCCACCGGTCTGGACGCACGGCCGGCGGTGGAGCGTTTCTTCTTCGAGCACGGCACGCCCAAGGTCGACGCCGTGGTCTCGCTCACCGGCTTTTCGCTCGTCGGCGGCCCGGCCTACAACGACGCCGAGGCAGCCGAGGAAATCCTGGCGCGGCTGGACGTGCCCTACCTCTCGGTCACGCCGGTGGAATTCCAGACCCTGCAGTCGTGGGGTGGTTCGGCGCGCGGCCTGATGCCGGTGGAAGCCACCATGATGGTGGCGATTCCCGAACTCGACGGCTGCACCGGCCCCATGGTCTACGGTGGCCGCGCCGACGCCGGCCACGCCGCCTGCACCGGCTGCGTTCTGGCCTGCACCTTCGAAAGTTCGGAAAACGAGCACGACATGCAGGTGTGCAGCGAACGCGCCGACGCGCTGGCCGCGCGCGTGGCCAAGCTGGTGGCGCTGCGCCGCTCGCAGCGCAGCGAACGCAAGGTCGCCGCGGTGCTGTTCAACTTTCCGCCCAATGCCGGCAATACCGGCACCGCGGCCTTCCTTTCGGTCTTCGAGTCGCTGCACAACACCTTGATCGCGATGAAGGCCGCCGGCTATACGGTGGACCTGCCGGCCAGCACCGACGACCTGCGCGAACGCATCATCCACGGCAATGCGGAACGTTACGGCGCGACGGCCAACGTGCACGCCCGCATTCCCGCCAACGACCATGTGCGGCGCGAGCGCTGGCTCAAGGAGATCGAGGCGCAATGGGGCCCGGCGCCGGGCCGCAAGCAGAGCGACGGCAGTTCCATCTTCGTGCTCGGCGAACGCTTCGGCAATGTCTTCGTCGGCATCCAGCCCGCCTTCGGCTACGAGGGCGACCCGATGCGGCTGCTGTTCGAGCACGGCTTCGCGCCCACGCACGCCTTCTCGGCCTTCTACCGCTGGCTGCGCGAGGATTTCGGCGCCCACGCGGTGCTGCATTTCGGCACTCACGGCGCGCTGGAATTCATGCCCGGCAAGCAGACCGGCATGTCGGCCGGTTGCTGGCCCGACCGACTCATCGGCGACCTGCCCAACCTGTACCTGTATGCGTCGAACAACCCGTCGGAAGGCACGATTGCCAAACGCCGTGCCGCCGCCACGCTGATCAGCTACCTCACGCCGCCGATAGCAGTCGCGGGCCTGTACAAGGGTCTGATCGACCTCAAGTCGTCTTTGGAACGCTGGCGCTCGCTGCCGCCGGAAGCGGCGATCGAACGCAATGCCATGCTGCCGCTGCTGCAGTCGCAGGCGGCCGAACTCGAACTCGCCGCCGCCGAACCCGCCTGGCAGGCGCCAGCCGAGCTGGAACTGGCACGTCTGACCACGGCGCTGATCGAACTCGAAACGACGCTCATTCCGTATGGCCTGCATGTCGTCGGCCAGGTGCCGACGCCCGCGGAACGCACCGAACTGCTGATCGAAGTGGGCCGCGCCGCGCACTCGGTGGACGTGCCGCGCGCCGCCATCGAAGCCCTGGTGGCCGGCGCCGGCGTCGACGCCGCGCTGCATACCGTGCTGCACGCCCACGACGCCACGCTGCGGCCGGTGCTGGAAGCGCTGGACATCACCGCCAAGCTGCTGGCGCAAGATCACGAACTGGCCGGCATCCTGCATGCGCTGGACGGCGGCTATCTGCGCCCGGCCCCCGGCGGCGACCTGCTGCACAACCCCAAGGTGCTGCCCACCGGCCGCAACCTGCACGGCTTCGACCCCTTCCGCATTCCCAGCACCTTTGCCGTGCAGGACGGCGCACGCCAGGCCGAACGCCTGCTGGCGCGCCACCTGGCCGACGGCAATGAATTCCCGGAGTCGGTGGCGCTGGTGCTGTGGGGCACCGACAACCTGAAGAGCGAAGGCGGCCCCATCGCGCAGGCGCTGGCTCTATTGGGGGCCAAGCCGCGCTTCGACGGCTACGGCCGCCTGGCCGGCGCGCAACTGGTGCCGCTGGAAGAACTGGGCCGGCCGCGCGTGGACGTGGTCATCACGCTGTCGGGCATCTTCCGCGACCTGTTGCCGCTGCAGGTGAAGCTGCTCGCCGAGGCCGCCTTCCTGGCCGCTTCGGCCGACGAACCGGAAGCCGACAACTTCGTGCGCAAGCATGCGCTGGCCTTCCAGCGCGCGCACGGCGGCGATATGGAAACCGCGGCGCTGCGTGTCTTCGGCAATGCCGAAGGCGCCTACGGTGCGAACGTCAGCCACCTGGTGGACTGCAGCCGCTGGGACGACGGCGACGAACTGGCCGAGACCTTCACGCGCCGCAAGGGCTTTGCCTATGGCCGCGGCGGGCGGCCGGTGCGGCAACCGGCGCTGCTGCACTCGGTGCTGGCGGGCGTGAACCTGGCCTACCAGAGCCTGGACTCGGTGGAGCTCGGCGTGACCACCATCGACACCTATTTCGACACCCTGGGCGGCATCAGCCGCGCCGTCACGCGCGCCAAGCGCAGCGAGCAGGTCGCGGGCGGTGCGGCAGCCGCGGCGGCGCCGGTCTATATCGGCGACCAGACGCGCGGCGAGGGCACGGTGCGCACGCTGTCCGAACAGGTGGCGCTGGAAACGCGCACGCGCATGCTCAACCCCAAGTGGTACGAGGGCATGCTGGAACACGGCTACGAAGGCGTGCGCCAGATCGAGACGCACCTCACCAACACCATGGGCTGGTCGGCCACCACGGGCCAGGTGCAGCCCTGGGTCTACCAGCAGATGGCGCAGACCTTCGTGCTCGACGACGCCATGCGCGAGCGGCTGGCACGGCTGAACCCCACGGCCAGCGTCAAGGTGGCCAACCGTTTGCTCGAAGCGCAGCAGCGCAACTACTGGACGCCCGACGCCGACACGCTCGCTGCCCTGCAGCGCGCCGGTGAGGAACTGGAAGACCGCCTCGAGGGCGTTTACGAGAAGGCCGCCGCATGACCGAGACCATCACCCTGCCGTTCCCGAAGGCGAGGAACGGCGCTGCCCGCCCGCGCAGCCCGCATCTCGACGGCGAGGGCAGCGTGCAGGTGCAGCTGGACCCCAACGTGAAGATCGGCACCGCCAAGGTCTTTGCCATCTACGGCAAGGGCGGCATCGGCAAGAGCACGACGAGCAGCAACCTGTCTGCGGCGTTCTCCAAGATGGGCAAACGCGTGCTGCAGATCGGCTGCGACCCCAAGCACGACAGCACCTTCACGCTGACCAAGAAGATGCTGCCCACCGTCATCGACGTGCTGGAAACGGTGGACTTTCACGCCGAGGAATTGCGCGTCGAGGACTTCGTCTTCCCCGGCTACAACGGCGTCATGTGCGTCGAAGCCGGCGGCCCGCCGGCGGGCACCGGCTGCGGCGGTTATGTCGTCGGCCAGACGGTGAAGCTGCTCAAGGAACACCATCTGCTGGAAGACACCGACGTGGTGATCTTCGACGTGCTGGGCGACGTGGTCTGCGGCGGCTTTGCCGCGCCCCTGCAGCACGCCGACCGCGCGCTGATCGTCACCGCCAACGACTTCGATTCGATCTTCGCGATGAACCGCATCGTGCAGGCCATCGGCGCCAAGGCGAAGAACTACAACGTGCGGCTGGGCGGCGTCATCGCCAACCGCAGCGCGGCCACCGACCAGATCGACAAATACAACGACAAGATCGGCCTGAAGCTGGCCGCGCACTTCCCCGACCTCGACGTCATCCGCCGCAGCCGCCTGAAGAAGAGCACGCTGTTCGAGATGGAATATTCGCCCGAACTCGAAGCGGTGCAGAAGGAATATATGCGCCTGGCCGCCGCGCTGTGGCTGGGCGGCGAGCCCATGTCGGCGGTGCCGATGAAGGACCGGGACATCTTCGACCTGCTCGGGTTCGATTGAGCGTGATCGTGCAAGAGGCAAAGCAGCGATGAATACCGCCACCTACCAGCACCGCCGCGGCGAGATCGAACACTATTTCGACCGCACTGCCGCCCAGACCTGGGCCCGGCTCACCAGCGACGCCCCCGTGGGCCGCATCCGTGCCACCGTGCGCGCCGGCCGCGACCGCATGCGCGCCACGCTGCTGTCGTGGTTGCCCGAAGACCTGCGCGGCCGCCGCCTCCTGGACGCCGGCTGCGGCACCGGCGCGCTGGCCATCGAAGCCGCGCGGCGCGGCGCCGAGGTGGTGGCCATCGACCTGTCGCCCACGCTGGTGGCGCTGGCACAGGAAAGGCTGCCGGAGTCGCTGGGCGCGGGTAGCGTGCTGCTGTGCAGCGGCGACATGCTCGACCCGGCGCTGGGTGAATTCGACCACGTGGTGGCGATGGATTCGCTCATCCACTACCGCGCCCACGACGTGGTGGCGGCGCTGTCGCGGCTGGCCGCGCGCACACGCCACTCCATCGTCTTCACCGCCGCGCCGCGCACGCCGGCGACGATGGCGATGCTCACCATGGGGAAGTGGTTCCCGCGCAGCGACCGCTCGCCGGCCATCGAACCCATTGCGCCGACCGAACTGCGCCGCCTGATGGTGGCCGACGGGTCGCTGGCGCACTGGCACACCGGCCGCTACGAGAATATCGCCGCCGGTTTCTACAAGAGCCAGGCCATGGAATGGAAGCGGGCGTGAAGCTGCTCGACCGCCTGGCCCCCGCGCAGCGCGAGCAGCTGGCTCGCCTGCTGCCGCGTTTGTTGCCCTTCGCAGACGCGGCCAGTGCGGACCTGCCTTTGCCGCGCCTGCTGCGGCTGAGCCTGTTCCAGGTTTCGGTGGGCCTGGCCATGGCGCTGATGGTCGGCACGCTCAACCGCGTCATGATCGTCGAGCTGCACATGGCGGCCTGGCTGGTGGCGCTGATGGTGGCGCTGCCCATCCTGGCCGCACCGTTCCGCGCCTTCGTAGGCTTCCGTTCCGACACCCACGCCTCGGCCATCGGCTGGCGGCGCGTGCCCTATGTCTGGATCGGCACGATGCTGCAGTTCGGCGGGCTGGCGATCATGCCCTTCGCGCTGCTCGTGCTCACCGGCGACGGCCAGCTCGGCATGGCCTGGGCCGGCCAGCTGGCGGCGGGTCTGGCCTTCCTGCTGGTGGGTGCTGGGTTGCAGACGACACAGACCACCGGCCTGGCGCTGGCCACCGACCTGGCCTCGGAAGATTCGCGGCCGCGTGTGGTGGCACTGATGTACGTGATGCTGCTGCTGGGCATGGTGGGCGGCGGCACGCTGTGCAGCGCGCTGCTGGCCGATTTCTCCGACAAGCGCCTGGTGCAGGTGGTGCAG
>JAABPT010000066.1 GCA_011391855.1 Burkholderiales bacterium | reverse complement strand
GCGCTGCCCGGCATCACCGCCTTTCCGGTGACGCCGCCCAGCCTGGGCCAGGGCTTCCGCTCACAGCCGCTGAACTACGTCATCGTCAGCGGCGACAGCTACGAGAACATGGCGCGGGCGTCGCAGGCCATGATCGCCGAGATGCAGAAGAATCCCGGCATCCTGCAGCCCGACAGCGACCTGCAGCTGAACAAGCCCGAGATCTTCATGGAGGTCGACCGCGCCCGTGCCGCCGACATGGGCGTTTCGGTGGAAGCGGTGGCGCGCACGGTGGAAAGCATGCTCGGTGGCCGCGTCGTCACGCGCTACAAGCGCGACGCCGAGCAGTACGACGTGATGGTGCAGACCGAAGGCCGCGGCCGCACCACGCCTGAAGATATCGAGAAGCTCTTCGTGCGCGGCCGCGGCGACACCATGGTGCCGCTGTCTTCGCTGGTGAAGGTGCGCGAGGCCGTGAGCCCGCGCGAGCTCAACCACTTCAACCAGCGGCGCAGCGTCACCATCACCGCCAGCCTGGCGCCGGAATATTCGCTGGGCGAGGCGTTCGCCTTCATGGACGAAACGGCGGCGCGCGTGCTGCCGGCCGGTTATGCCACCGAACTGAACGGCGTCAGCCGCGAATTCCGCGCCTCTTCGGGTGCGCTCGGCCTGGTCTTCGTGCTGGCGCTGCTGTTCATCTTCCTCGTGCTGGCAGCACAGTTCGAGAGCTTCATCGACCCCTTCGTGATCCTGCTCGCGGTGCCGCTGTCGATGGTGGGCGCGCTGCTGGCGCTGAAATGGTCGGGCGGCACGATCAACGTCTTCTCGCAGATCGGCCTCATCACGCTGGTGGGCTTGATCACCAAGCACGGCATCCTGATCGTGGAGTTCTCCAACCAGTTGCGCAAGCAAGGGAAGGAGACGCTGGAAGCCGTGGTCGAGGCCGCCAGCCTGCGCCTGCGACCGATCCTCATGACCACCGGCGCCATGGTGCTGGGCGCGCTGCCGCTGGCGCTGGCCAGCGGGGCCGGCGCCGAGAGCCGGCAGCAGATCGGCTGGGTCATCGTGGGCGGCATGAGCATCGGCACGCTGCTCACCATCTTCGTCGTGCCCACGGTGTATTCGCTGCTGGCGCGCAGGAAGGTGCCGGGCGAGATCTTGACGCCGGAGCTGGCACAGGCGGCGGCCGACTGAAGGGCCACTGAGGCAGACGGGGACCCTCACCCCAGCCCTCTCTCCCGCAGGCGGGAGAGGGAGGGAGAAGTGCTTCAGCCGCCGATGTAGTGCATCTCGACGCGGCGCTCGCCACTGCCGGCGGCGGCGGTGCCGGCACCGCGCAATTCGGAATAGCGGTCCTCGCGCTCGCTCCAGATGAGGCCCAGCGCGGCGGCGATCTGCTCGTCGCTGCAGCCGCCGCGCAGCAATGCGCGCAGGTCGTGGCCGCGGCTGGCGAACAGGCACAGGAAGAGCTTGCCTTCGGTGGACAAGCGGGCGCGGTTGCAGTCGCGGCAGAAGGCCTGCGTGACGCTGCTGATGACGCCGATCTCGCCGCCGCCGTCCACGTAGCGCCAGCGCTCGGCGGTTTCACCCGTGGCGTTGGGCTCCAGCGGTTCCAGCGGGAAGACCTGCGACAGCCGCTGCACCACGTCGGCCGAGGGCAGCACCTCGTCCATGCACCAGCCGTTGGTGGCACCGACGTCCATGTATTCGATGAAGCGCAGGATCACGCCCGGGCCATAGCGGTCGCGCACATGGCGCGCCAGCGGCACGATCTCGTGGTCGTTGGTGCCACGCTTGACGACCATGTTGACCTTCACCGGCGCCATGCCGGTGCGCAGCGCGGCGGCTATGCCGCGCAGTACGTCGGCCACCGGAAAGTCGACGTCGTTCATGCGCCGGAAGATGGCGTCGTCCAGCGCGTCCAGGCTCACCGTCACGCGCTTCAGTCCGGCCGCGCGCAGTGCCTCGGCCTTGCGCTCGAGCACCGAGCCGTTGGTGGTGAGCGTGATGTCCAGCGGCTCGCCCGCCGGGGTGCGCAGCGCGGCCAATTGCTCGACCAGCACTTCCAGGTTCTTGCGCAGCAGCGGCTCGCCGCCGGTCAGCCGCAGCTTGCCCACGCCGTGGGCCACGAACAGCCGCGCCGTGCGCGTGATCTCCTCGAAACTCAGCAGCGAGTCGTGCGGCAGGAACTTGTAGGCCTTGTCGAAGACCTCCTTGGGCATGCAGTAGCTGCAGCGGAAATTGCAGCGGTCGGTGACCGAGATGCGCAGGTCGCGCAGCGGCCGTCCCAGGCGGTCGGCCAGCAACCCGCTCGGCGGTGCGGCACCGTCGGGAATGCGCGGCCGAACGGCGGCGTAACGCAGGTCGGCCAGCGGTATGAAGGTCTCACCCATGGTGCCGATTGTGCCGCCGCGGCCCAGCCGCAGTCGTTCAAGGCCGAGGTGCTGACGCGGTCTCGGCCAGCGCGGCGCGGCGGGCGCCGTTGAAGCGCTTGGACCAGTAGGCCTGTCGCATGTTTTCCACGCGCACCTGGCCACCGCTGCGCGGTGCGTGAATGAAACGGCCCTCGCCGACATAGATGCCAACATGCGAGAAAGCGCGCCGCATGGTGTTGAAGAACACCAGGTCGCCGGGTCGCAGGTCCTCACGCCGAACCTGGCGCAAGCCCGCTTCGTGCGCCTGCGCGTCGGCGCGCCGCGGCAGCGCCAGGCCCACGCTGTTTTCGAAGACGTAGCGCGTGAAGCCGCTGCAGTCGAAGCCTTCGTCGACCGAGGCGCCACCCCGACGGTAGGGCACGCCGATAAAGTGCATGGCCGACAACACCAGCCCGGAGGCGGTGTCGCCAACCTGGCGCACGAAGGCGATGGGTTCGGTGCCGACGCTGGCTGCCGCGTGGCCCCAGTCCTGCAGGACCTGGACGGCGGATTCGGCCGGCGCGGCCGGTGTCTCGGGCGTCGCCCAGGCCTGCGCCAGCCAGGTCAGGCTCAGCATCAGGACGAGGGGGCGCAGGGTGGCGTGCAGCATGGCGAAGCGGCGCAGGATAACAGGCGCTGGTTTGGGGCGAATCGGACAGGCCCGGTGAGCCGCCGGTGTCACGGTCCTTGCCGTCGGCGCCGGGACGCGGCAGCATCACGGATTCCGATCCAACCCGACGAGAACCCATGTTCAATGCCCTGCTGCTCGAAAAAGACGATGCCGGATTTCGCGCCGGCCTGACCACATTGGACGAATCGCGCCTGCCCGGCTGGGAGCAGGCCGACGTGCTGGTGCAACCCGAATATTCCACGCTGAACTACAAGGACGCCCTGGCGCTGACGAACAAGGCGCCGGTGGTGCGAACATGGCCCATGGTGCCGGGCATCGACGGCGCCGGCACCGTGCTCGAAAGCCGCCACCCCGGCTGGCAGCCCGGCGACCGCTTCGTGCACAACGGCTGGGGCGTGGGCGAGACGCACTGGGGCTGCCTAGCGCAGCGCGCCCGGCTCAAGGGCGACTGGCTGGTGAAGCTGCCGGCCGCTTTCACGCCGCGCCAGGCCATGGCCATCGGCACGGCCGGCTACACCGCCATGCTGTGCGTGCTGGCGCTGGAACGCCACGGTCTGAAGCCCGGCGACGGCGACGTGCTCGTGACCGGCGCCACCGGTGGCGTGGGCAGCGTGGCCATCGCGCTGCTGTCGCGGCTGGGCCACCGCGTCACCGCGGCCAGCGGCAAGCCGCAGGAGGCCGACTACCTGAAGGCTTTGGGGACCGCGGCGGTGATCGACCGCGCCGAATTTGCCGCCGCCGGCAAGCCGCTGCAAAAGGAGCGCTGGGCGGGCGTGGTGGACGCCTTGGGCAGCCACACGCTCGTCAATGCGCTGGCGCAGACGCGCTACGGCGGTGTCGTCGCTGCCTGCGGCCTGGCCCAGGGCCTGGACCTGCCGGGCAGCGTGGCGCCTTTCATCCTGCGCAGCGTCACGCTGGCCGGTGTGGACAGCGTGATGGCGCCCCGCGACCGCCGCCAGGAAGCCTGGGACCGCCTGGCGCGCGACCTCGACCCCGCGCTGCTGGAGCGCATGACGAGCGAGGTGCCGCTGGCCGAGGCGCCCGCAGTGGCCGAGCGGCTGATGGCCGGGCAGATGCGCGGGCGCTGCGTGGTGCGGATCGGTTGACGACGCCACGCAAGCGTGAGTTTCGACCGCGGTCAAGCAGGGGCCGGGCGGCGATACTCGGGTCGAAACCCGGGCCGGTGTCCCGGACCCCGGCGTTCAATCTGCGCGCTGCGGGCCTGCAACGCGCGGGCGGGGGTGCCGCCCGATCCGTTCGCGCGGGCTTGTCGGCACGTAATCCAAGGATGACAACATGACGACGAAGACGACGTGGCCGAAAACGCTGCTGGGTGCTCTGGCTCTGGCGGCCTTGTGCCTGCCGGCGGCACGGGCCGATTTCGAGCTGAAGGACGCCCAGGGCCGCAGCATCCTGCTCAAGGACGACGGCACCTGGCGCTATCTGGACGCAGTTGCTGCCGACGGTGCTGCCTCGGCGCCGGCCAAGGACCAACCCCAGGCCGAGCTGATGCTGGAGCAGCGGCTGGACGTGCCGGGGGGCTGCCGCTTCGAATTCGTCCTGAGCAACACCCTGCCCTACGAGATCGGCAGCCTGGTGCCGCTGTTCACCGTCTACCGCGCCAACGACGTGGCCTACAACGCGCAGACCGCCAGCTTCGGCCGCATCCGGCCCGGCGACCAGAGCCGGCGTGCCGTGCGCTTCGGGGGCATCGCCTGCGGCGAGATCGCCAGGTTGCAGGTGGGCGGAGGCGACCGCTGCGAGATGGGTGACCTGAACAAGTTCTCCGACGCCAACGGCCAGTGCCTGGCGCGCGTGCGCGTGTTGCCCAGCACCTTGCTGCCGTTCGAGAAGGCCCGGTAGTCGCTACAGCGGCCACGCGCCGGGTCACTCGCGCCGGGGCGGCTCGGGCAGCGGCACCATCACGGCCTGCCCGGGGGCGCTGCACCCCATATCGCAGCAGCGCCCCGGTTGGCGGTTGCGTGTGATGGCGCGCGCAGTGTCGCCCTCGTTCGGCGCCAGCACGCCGCGGTCGAGCAGCCTTTCCACCAGCGCCACCTTGTCGCCCACCGGGTACTGGCGCCAGATCTCCTGCTTCATGGCCGCCGGCGAGCCGCCGCCGTGCAGGCTGATCACCGAATACCAGCCGCCCTGGTAGCTGGCCGTCAGGTCCTCGATGAAGCGCGCCACCTCGATGCGCTTGTCGTAGGGCACCGCGGGGTTGGCGCGCAGCACCTCGGCCAGGGTGGCGGCGGTGGCCGGGTTGTGGTCCTCGTCGGGGCCGGGCAGGGCGACGACGAGGCCGCCCGACACTTCGTGCGCCAGCCGTTGCATGTCGTAGATCTGCGTCGCCAGCAGCAGCTTGCCGATATTGGCGAATACCGACTCGGGCATGAAATTGCCGGCCAGCGGGTCCGGCGCGCCGTAGACGCTGGCGGCCACGCCGCAGGCGTAGAAACCTTCGGTGATCTTGATCAGCTCGACCATCGGTTCGCGCAGCGAACTCTTTTCGCCGGGGTCGAAGCCATTGGCCTCGCACATCAGTGCGCCGGCGCCGATGAGCAGGTCGCCGAAGCCGGCGCGCGCGGCGATGCAGCTGTGCCGGTGGTGCGTGGCGTAGCTGTAGGTCAGCACCTGGCTGTGCTCCCATTCACCCGCGTAGAACACGCGTTCCCAGGGCACGAAGACGCGGTCGAAGACCAGCACCGCAGTGGCCTGGCCGTAGCGGCGCGAAAACAGCGGCGCGCCATGTTCGACCTTGTCACCCGGGCGGCCGGCCGGGCGCGAGACCATGGTCAGCCCGGGCGCGTCACAAGGCAACGCGCAGCACACCGCGAAGTCGGCGTCGGCCTGGCCCATCTGGCGGCTGGGCATGACCAGGAATTCGTGCATATAGGGCGCGCCGGTGACGATGGCCTTGGTGCCGCTGATGACGATGCCGCGGGCGTTGCGTTCGACCACGTGCACGTAGGTGTCGGGGTTGGCCTGCTCGTGCGGCCGGCGGCTGCGGTCACCCTTGGCGTCGGTCATGGCGATGCCGAGCGCCAGGTCCTCGTCCTGCACATGCGCCAGATAGGCCTGGAAGCGCGCCCGGTGCTCGCTGCTGCCGCGTGCGTCGTCGATGCGCGCTGTCACCTGGGCCAGCGCATTCAGCGCGTCGTGCGCCAGGTAGCGCTGCGCGCAGCCGGTTTCCTGGCACAGGATGCGCACCGCCTCCAGCTTGTTGAGCAGGTCGCCGGCCGATTCGTTGACGTGCAGCATGCGGTTGACGCGGCGGCTGCGGGCGGACTGCACGGCGGTCATCAGCGGCGCCTTGGCGGCGTCGCGCGCGAAGTCGTAGCTGACGGCCAGCGCGTTGATGCCTGGCTGCAGTTGCGGCGCGTCGGCCACGCTTTCGATGCGCTGGCCGTCGACATAGACCACGGGCTTGCAGCGGCGCAGCGACTCGCGGTATTCCGCCCCACTCATGAAGCGGCCTGCAGCGGCAGTGGCGGTGGGCAAGGGTGCGTTCATGGGCTCTCCGGGGTGGCCTCGATCCGAACATGCGAACCCGCTTCGATCAATCGTATATTTCCCCGATGCCTCGGTCGGCCCCGATCGAGAAATGCGTCCGCGGCGCGTGCCCCGCTCGTCACGCCGAACACGAGGAACCGACCATGAAGCGAATGGACGCCCGCCGCTGCAGCCTGCTCCTGGTGGACTACCAGGCGCGGCTGCTGCCCGCCATCCACGACGGCCCGCGCGTGGTGGCCAATGCGCTGCTGCTGGCCGACGCCGCGCGCCTGCTCGGCGTGCCGGTGCTGGGCACCGAGCAGAACCCGGCCGGCCTGGGCCCGAATGTGGAAGCGGTACGTCAGCGCTGCGCAAGCACGCTGGCCAAAATGCACTTCGACGCCTGCGAGGATGGCCTGCTCGAGCAACTGGACGCGCTGGGCGATTTGCCCGAGGTCGTGCTGGCTGGCTGCGAAGCGCATGTCTGCCTGCTGCAAACCGCGCTGGGCCTGCGGCGAGCCGGCCGCGAGATCTGGGTGGTGGCCGACGCCTGCGGTTCGCGCCAGCCGGCCGACCATGCGTTGGCGATGCAGCGCCTGCGCGACGCCGGCGCGCGCATCGTCGGCACGGAGATGGTGTTGTTCGAATGGGTGCACGACTGCCGACACCCGGCCTTCAAGCAGGTGCTGGCG
>JAABPT010000065.1 GCA_011391855.1 Burkholderiales bacterium | reverse complement strand
GACGGCCGCAGCCACCAGCAGGACGCCACCGCGCTGGCGAATGCCGCACCCGAACTGCTGCGCGTGGTGGAGCAGGCCGCGCTGGTGGACCAGTTGCAGCAGGAAAGCGAAAGCCATGAACGCGCGCGCATCGGCCGCGACCTGCACGACAGCGCCATCCAGCCCTACCTGGGGCTGAAATTCGCCGTCGAGTGCGTGGCCCTGCGCATCCCGGCCGACAACCCGGCGCGCGCCGAGGTCGACGCGCTGGCCGCCCTGGTCAACGGCGAAGTGGCGGCGCTGCGCGAACTCATCTCCGGCCTGCGCAGCGGCGCCAGCCCCGGCGACAGCCCGCTGGTGCCGGCCGTGCGCCGCCAGGTGCGGCGCTTCGCACTGCTTTTCGGCATCGAGGTCGAACTCGACTGCCCCGACACCCTGGCCACCACGCGCGCGCTGGCCGACGCGCTGTTCCACCTGGTCAACGAGTCGCTCAACAACGTCCGCAAGCACAGCGCGGCCCGCCACGTGTGGATTCGCCTGGCCATGGAAGAGTCCGCCACCGTGCGCCTGACGGTGCGCGACGACGCGGGCAGCGTGCTCGGACACCCCGTTGCGCCCTTCCGCCCCGCTTCGCTGAGCGAGCGCGTGGCCGCACTCGGCGGCAGCCTGCACATTTCGCAGCCCGACGGCTTGAACACCGAGATCGTCATGCTGATTCCGCTGTGACCAGGTTTGACATGAACGCCGCCCCCAGCACGCCCCTCCCCGCCAGCGGCAGCGCCGCGCGCGTGGCGGGTGCCACGTTTGGCCAGGGCGGCAGCATCCGCGTCTTCATCGCCGAAGACCACGCCATCACGCTGTGGGGCCTGAGCCGGCTCATCGAGGCCTCGGCGCCACGTATGCAACTGGTGGGCACCGCGCGCTCGCGCACTGAGCTGCTGAACCACGACGCCGCCGCGCTGGCCGACGTGATCCTGCTCGACCTGGACCTGGGCGGCGAAGACGGCGCCACCGCACTGGCCGTGCTGCGCCAGCGCTGCCCCGGCCGCGTGCTGGTGCTCACTGGCGCCAGTGACATGGCCTTGCACCGCGCCGCCGTGCTGCAAGGCGCGCGCGGCGTGGTGCACAAGAGCGAGCCGGCCGAGACCATCCTGCGCGCCATCGAGAAGGTGCACGCAGGCGAGGTGTGGCTGAACCGCGCGCTGCTGGGCCAGGTGCTGGGCCAGCTCACCGAAAGCGAACCCGCCGATGCGCCGCGCCCGGCCGACCCCGAGGCCAAGCGCATCGCCAGCCTCACGGCGCGTGAACGCCAGATCGTGGCCACGCTGGTGCACAGCACCGGCTCCAAGCAGTTTGCCGTGGCGCAGGAACTGGGCATGAGCGAACACACGCTGCGCAACCACCTCACCACCATCTACAGCAAGCTGGGCGTGCGCGGGCGGCTGGAACTGCATGTCTATGCCACCGCGCATGGGCTGGGGGCGGCGGGGCGCGAAGCGCCTGGGGCCTAAGGCTGTCGCGCGTCCGGCCCCGGCGGCGAATCGGCGCCCTGCGCCGGGTGAGCTGCGCCCAGGCCCAGCATGCCGCCGGCGGCCAAGCCGGCTCCACCCTGGCCACCGCCGCCCCCGGCTCGGACACAGGTGTCGAAGAATCCTGCGTGGCGGTACCGGCCGCGACCACCCGCGATTCCAGCAGAAGCCGGGTAGACCTGCCGCCACGCCCAGCACGCCCACGGGCTCACCCCTCGTTGAACGGACCTCGTCTTGTAGAACACAACAGAAGTGTTTAGTATTCAGACCGTGAATTCGAAGCAGATGAAGAAGTGGTTGGAGCAACAAGGCGCCACCTTTCTGCCCGGCAAGGGTTCGCATCTCAAAGTGTTCCTGAACGGCAAGCAGTCCACGCTGCCCATGCACGGCACCGCCGAGCTGGGCATGGGGCTCGAGTCCGCCATCAGGCGTCAACTCGGATTGAAGTGAGGCCAGACCATGTTTGACTACCCCGTGACCCTGACCCCTGACGGCGACACCGTTTTGGTGTCCTTCGTCGACGTGCCCGAGGCCATTACTTTCGGGGCCGATGAAGACGAGGCGCTGTTGCAGGCCGTCGATGCCTTGGAAACTGCACTGTCGTTCTACGTCGAAGCGCGTAGGCCGCTGCCGGTGGCGAGCAAGGCCAAGCGTGGGCAGCGTACGGTGCGCCCATCGGCCTTGGAGGGGGCGAAGCTGGGCGTGTACCAAGCCATGACCGAGCAGGGCATCAAGAAGGCCGAACTGGCGCGGCGTCTGGGCTGGCACATGCCGCAGGTGGATCGCTTGTTCGACCTGCGCCACGCATCCCGGCTTGATCAGATCGAAGCCGCGGCACGCGCGCTCGGCCGGCACCTCGAGGTGCGCATCTCTTGAAGGCGTGAGGGCTTGATCCGCTACAGCCGTGGACGCATCCAGGTGCTCGACAGGCGCAGACTGAAGCAGCACGGCCCAATGGTAGAGTGGTCAGCGTACTAGTCATTGCGAGGCGCCCCATGCAGACATGGCCGATTCAGGATGCAAAGGCGCGGTTCAGCGAGTTCCTCGAGACTTGCCTGGCGCAGGGGCCGCAGATGGTGACGAAGAGGGGTTCCGAGGCGGCCGTGCTCGTTGCTGTGGACGAGTGGCGCAGGCTTCAAGCTGCGGCGCGCCCCTCCCTCAAGGGCCCCTCGTCGTTTCGTGTGGATTCCAACACTCAAAATAGATGGTCGTCGTCGAGCCCGGTGGGCATGTGGGCAGGCTGCATTTGAGCCTGTCCACATGCCCACGGGGCGGCTGCCAGGAGTGAAGTCGTGAGCGTTCAGATCGAAGCCTTGTTCACCAGCGCGCTGGGTTTGCAACCGCCTTGGGCGGTGCGCCATGTCCGACTCGACACCGCCAAACACCGCATCGATTTCGACGTCGAGTGCAAGCAGGCCCTGCTGGCGTGCCCGGCCTGCGGCGCGGCATCGCAGAAGGTGCACGACCGGATGCAGCGGTCTTGGCGGCATCTGGACTTCTTCCAGTACGAGGCGTGGCTGCACGCCGATGTGCCGCGCGTGAAGTGCTCTTCTTGCGGCAAGACCACGCAGATCAACGTGCCCTGGGCGCGTGAGGGCAGTGGCTTCACGCTGCTGTTCGAAGCCCTGGCGCTGACGATGTGCCAGGACTTGCCGGTGCGCCAAGCGGCCCAGTCGCTGCGCGTACGCGACAAGCAGTTGTGGCGCCGGATCGAACACTACGTCACCGAAGCGCGCAAGCAGCAGGACATGCGCCAGGTGCGCATCGTGGGTGAGTGCCGTCAGCAAACTCGATGGCCCGATGTTCAAATACGGCGATGGTCGGACGGCGAGTTCGGCCGGCGTCGTGGATGACGAAGCCCGTCGTTGTCGATGATTAGAACGGTTCGTCCTCGTCGGGTCGTGGTGCGACAGGCGGGTTGATGCGGATGTCGCGCTGCTGCTCGTAGAAGCGGTGGATCTGTCCGCCGTAGTGAGCCTCGAAGCGGAAGACCAACTCGTGCAGGAAGTCCAGGATCTGCACGGCCGAGGTATCGGACAGCGGCGGCAGATCGGTGGGCATCAGGGTGTGCGGTGCGGACGGCTTGGACATCTCGATGCTCTGGTTCACCGTCGGGCTGCCGCGCGCCTGGGCGCAGCCGGCGGCGTGCCGAAGACCTGGAAGTACAACTGCTCGTCGAGCAGCGGCAGATCACGTTCCGCCGCCGCGCCAAGGAGTTCGCCGGCCAGCGTGGACAGGACCCGGTAGTTGCCCGCGGCGTGATCGCACAACGTGTGCTTGAGCGTGGCCGACATCAGGCTGGCGTTGCCGCAGGCCGCCAGCACGAAGTCCAGGCATTGCAGCAACTGCTCGGGCGTGGCTGCCTCGGTGGCCAGCCGGGCGCGGATGCGGCTGCCCAGCGGGATCAACTCCTCGCGCTTGAACTTCTCGAGCAGTCGCGCGTCGCCGGCCAGCACCACGCACAGCAGCGGCTGCGAGTCGAACTCGGCGCTGGCCATCAGGCGCAGCTCCGACAGCACCGGCACGCTCATCTCCTGCGCCTCGTCGATAAGCAGCACGGGTCGGCGCCGGCACGACTGCAGGTGCGCCAGCCAGCGCTCGCGCAGCGCCTTGAAGCCGCCCCAGCGGTTGTGCGGACGCAGCGGTACGGCGAACACGTCGCCGAGCTCGCGGTAGAAGTCCGCCAGGTTGCTCTGCGGATGGCTGATGGTGGCCAGCTGGATGTCGGGCAACCGGGCCAGGCGCTGCGCCAGCACGCGCAAGGCCACGCTCTTGCCCGAGCCAGGATCGCCGTGGATGAGCGCGAAGCCGCCCTCGCGCACCTGGGCGTGCTCGATGCGCCAGCAAAAGCTCTCCAACCGGGCCGACACGTGCAACGCCTCGACGGGGACTTCGGGGGCGAAGGGATTGAACTTCAGGCCGTACAAGGCCAGCAGCTTGGGGTTCATGAGGGGTCCTTGGGCGGCGTGGGCGGTGGGGTGGGCGACGAGATGTCGGCCCCCGGTGTGGGCAGGTACGCCGGCGGCAAGCCGGTGGCGGCGTGCTCGGCCAGCAGCTGGCGCATCAGCGGGGCCATGGCCGTAGGCACGATCGGCGACAGGTCGGGCCCCACGGCATCCAGCCGCCGGCGCTGGCCGTCGGCATTGGCCGACTTGTCCAGCGGGTGCACCGCGCACAGCAGCGCGCCGCTGCGCGCGTCCACCAGATCGACGTGCGCCAGGTCCCAGCGCGCATAGCGCAGATGGCAGTCCTGCAGCTGGCGGTACCGGCTGGGGATCTCGTAGCGCCGGCCCTCCAGGCTGACCGTGCCGTCGCTGCGCCGCAGCCGCCGACGCACCTGCAACCGGAAGGCCTCGCGCAGCGCCTGGCTGTGCGGACAAGGCCGGCTCACGCTGGGCCCGGCCAGGAAGCGTGCCAGCGGTGTGGCGTCGAACTCGGAGTGCACCGCGCGGTGGTACTCCTGCTCGACCCAGGCCTGCGTGGCCTGGTTCAGCAGCTCCAGGCTGAGTTGGACCTCACCTTCGAGCATGGCCATCAGGCGCGATTCCACGCGCGCCCAGAACGCCTCCTGCTTGGCGTTCTGGTACGGCGAATAGGGCAAGGTGGTCTGGTGCAGGATGCCCAGCGTGGCCAGGCCCGCGGTGGTCTCGGCGGCCAGCATCGCCGCGCCGTTGTCCGTCATCAGCGAGCGGGGCAGGCCGCGCTTCATCAGCGCCTGGCTCAGGGCGTGCACCAGGCTGTGGGCCGACTCGTCGAGGTACCACTGCAGGTGGCACACCAGGCGCGAGCGGTCGTCCATCACGCACATCAGCATCGGCTTGACCCATTGTCCGCGCTCGGTGAGCACCCTGCGCGAGCCATGGTGGAAGTCCAGGTGCCAGAGTGCGCCGACATGGTCCATCTCGAAGCTGCGCACCTCCAGCTGTTCGAGCCGGTCGCGGGCCGCCACGGCGCCGTCGGTGGCGCGCCGCGGCGCGCGCTGGCGCACCATGCCGCGCGAGCGCAGGAAGCGGCGCACGGTGGGGTACGACGGCAGCGGCGGCACCGCGCCCGGGCTGGCCGACTGCGCCATCGCCACACGCAGGTTGTCGTAGTGCAGCTGGATGGTCCAGCCCGGGTGCTGGCGGTACTGCAGGATCAGCGCGGCTTGGGCCTGCGCCGACAAGCTGGGGAAGCAGCCGGCGTGCACGCGCAGCCGGTCGGTGAGCGCGGCTACGGGGTCGATCGAGCGCCGCGCGGCGTAGTACCAGCGCTGCAGGGTGGACACGCCGAAGCGCACATCCTGGCCGGTGGCGGGGTCGCGCCAGGGCTTGGCGGCCAGGGCGCGCAGCGCACCGTGCAGCTCGCCCTTGGCCGGCGGGGCGGCGAACAGCGCGCCGATGATCGAGAAGCGCAGCCGCGCGTGGGCGTCACGGCGCAGCCGTGCGGGGGCCACACGGCGGCCGGGGTCGTGGTTCGAAGTCAAGCCGGGCATCCTCAAGTCGACGCCGCCGCACGGTGCGGCAGCTGTCGGGATGCAGGCTATGCAGCCTCGGCGTGGGTGACCAGCACCATCCTCTGCGGGTGACTGCGGGACCTCACGCTGCGTGCTCAGCGGTGAGTTCGGCGGCCAGGTCCGCGGCGCGCACCGTCAGCGGGCCGAGCCAGCGCAGCAGGCCGCTGAGCCGGGCGACGGCGTCACCGACGAAGCGCTCGAGCAGGTTCGCCGGTAGCCCCACAGCATCCAGCGGCGGCATGAAGCTGCCGCCGGCGCCGCGCCACAGCGGCGTGGCAATGAACGCCTCCTGCCACCACGAGCGCCAGCGCTCCAGGGTGCGCAGCGGAACGGCCACGGCGCAGCGCACCGCGGCGGCGCCTGAGTTCGAGCCGGCATGCCGGCTCGAACTCAGCACCACCACCAGCGCCAGATACACGCGCCGGCCAAGGAACCGCACCGACTCGGCCGTCGTGCGCTTGCGGCACACGCTGCAGCAAAAGCTGAAGCGCCGCTCGAAGCCGGCGCGCCACTCGGCCGCAACACCGCGCGGCTTACGCGGGTAGTCGGCGCAGTGAAGACGGCCGGAACAGGCACAGCCGCCGGCCTGGGTCAGGGCTGCCAGTTCACGGTCGATCTGCAACAGCAGGGTGAAGAAACGGGGGTCTTGCTCGAGCGCGTGGCACACTGGGATCGTCTCTAGTCTTGGTAAACCAGAGACTCCCCCAAAGGATCCGTTTGTTCAAGGATCCCGAGGGGGGCCTATTCGTCTACATCACGCTTCGTGATCAAAACGCCGCCTGATGACATCAGGATCGGTGATCAGGCTCACTTTGTGAAGTTGCGCAAGCGATCGATAGGTGGCACCCCTATAACACAGGGTGGCGGGAGCCAAGAGTGAGGCGATCGTCTGGTCGTCAGGTGTGCGACCTGGGTGCGCTTCTCTGTAGCTGGCCAAACGTGCCCAGAACGCGCCGTACCCCACCTTCTTGCCAGGATAGGCGCCGTGAAGTTCCTTCGGGCCTGCATAAGGCACGCCTTGGTAGATCAGTCGGTGACGACCGCCACGCGTCTCGAAAAGGGATCGAATGACGACGTCAGTAAGCGCCACATGCGGGTTGCGTTTGCGCCACCCCTGCAACTTGGCCAGAAACGTCCCTTCGCTGGGCTTGTCGCCCAGCCAGGCTCGATAAAGGGCGGCGACGCTGGGGAAGCGGACGCCATCGAACGACACAGCCGTCCCATCGACGCGCACGTACCGATTCGTCATACGACGCTGGC
>JAABPT010000064.1 GCA_011391855.1 Burkholderiales bacterium | reverse complement strand
CGCCACCCGGGCGGCCTGGATGCAGCCGAACGACCGCCCGGTCGAGGCTTACGGCAAGCCATGAGCAGGGCCTGGCACGCCACCGGCCGGCGCGAGAGCTCCCGATGATCCGCATCGACAAGGTCAGCAAGTGGTACGGCAGCTTCCAGGTGCTGACCGACTGCACCACGGCCATCGCCAGGGGCGAGGTGGTGGTGGTGTGCGGCCCCTCGGGCAGCGGCAAGAGCACGCTGATCAAGACCGTGAATGCGCTGGAGCCGTTCCAGCAGGGCGACATCACGGTCGACGGCATCAGCATCCGCGACCCGAAGACCAACCTGCCCAAATTGCGTGCGCGCGTGGGTATGGTGTTTCAGCATTTCGAGCTGTTCCCGCACCTGAGCGTGACCGAGAACCTGACGCTGGCGCAGATTCGAGTGCTCGGCCGGAACAAGGATGAGGCGCTGGCGCGCGGGCTGAAGATGCTCGACCGCGTCGGCCTCATGGTGCACAAGGACAAGTTCCCAGGCCAGCTCTCGGGCGGTCAGCAGCAGCGCGTGGCCATTGCGCGCGCGCTGAGCATGGACCCCATCGTGATGCTGTTCGACGAACCGACTTCGGCGCTGGACCCCGAGATGGTGGGCGAGGTGCTCGACGTCATGGTGCAGCTGGCGCAAGAGGGCATGACGATGATGGTCGTCACGCACGAGATGGGCTTCGCGAAGAAGGTCAGCCACCGCGTCGTCTTCATGGACCAGGGCCGCATCGTCGAGGACTGCCCGAAGGCCGACTTCTTCGGCAACCCCGAGGCACGCTCGCCGCGGGCGCGGGAATTCCTGTCCAAGATCCTCTCGCACTGAACGGGGCGGCGTCCGCGTCCGGGCGATGGCGGTGATGGGGCGCGATGGGGCGATGGGACAATCGCCGCCATGCCCGAGACGCTGACCCTCACCCGCCCCGACGACTGGCACCTGCACCTGCGCGACGGCGCCGCGCTGGCGGCGGTGCTGCCCTATACCGCGCGCCAGTTCGGCCGCGCCATCGTGATGCCCAACCTGCGGCCGCCGGTCACCACCACGGCGCTGGCGCTGGCCTACCGCGAACGCATCCTCGCCGCGCTGCCGGCAGGCGCGAACTTTCAGCCGCTGATGACGCTGTACCTCACCGACAACACGCCGCCCGAGGAGATCCGGCGTGCCAAGGACGCCGGCGTGGTGGCACTCAAGCTCTACCCGGCCGGCGCCACGACGAACAGCGACGCCGGTGTCACCGACCTGCGCCGCTGCCAGGCCACGCTGGAAGCCATGCAGCGCGAAGGCCTGCTGCTGCTGGTGCACGGTGAGGTCACCGACCCCGAGGTCGATATTTTCGACCGCGAGGCGGTGTTCATCGACCGCGTGATGCAGCCGCTGCGCCGCAGTTTCCCGGCGCTCAAGGTCGTGTTCGAGCACATCACGACGCAGGACGCAGCCGATTACGTGGCCGCCAGCGACGCCTGCACCGCCGCCACCATCACCGCGCACCACCTGCTCTACAACCGCAATGCGCTGTTCACCGGCGGTCTGCGCCCGCACTACTACTGCCTGCCGGTGCTGAAGAAGGAACGCCACCGCCAGGCGCTGGTGCGCGCGGCCACCGGCGGCAGCCCGAAATTCTTCCTCGGCACCGACAGCGCGCCGCACGCGGCGGCGATGAAGGAGCAGTCGGTCTGCGGCGCGGGCTGCTACACGGCGCCGGCTGCGCTGGAGATGTACGCCGAAGCCTTCGAGGCCGCCGGTGCGCTGCACCGGCTGGAGGCGTTTGCCAGCTTCTTCGGCGCCGACTTCTACGACCTGCCGCGCAACACCGGCACCGTGACATTGCGGCGCGAGCCCTGGGTCCTGCCCGAGACACTGCCCTTCGGCGACGCACTCATCAAACCGCTGCGCGCCGGCGAAACCCTGAACTGGAAGCTCTCATGACCCAAGACCGCGTGATGCTGCTCATCGATGCCGACAACGTGTCGGTCGACGTCATCGAGCAGGCGGTGGCGCACCTGCTGGAAGCGCACGGCGCGCTGCACGTGCGCCGCGCCTATTGCACGGCCGAGAGTGCGCTCAAGCACCAGGCGGCGTTTCGGCGGCTGCAGATCAAGCCCATGGTCAACCTGAGCACGGGCAAGAATTCCACCGACATCGCGCTGGCGGTAGACGCCGTGGACCTGGTTCTGGCCGAACGGCCCGACGTGGTGGCCATTGCTTCCTCGGATTCCGACTTCGCGCCGCTGGTGGCGCGGCTGCGCGAGAAGGGCTGCCGCGTCGTCGGCATCGGGCAGGAGGGCAAGACCGGCGAGGAGACGCTGCAGGTCTACGACGAATTCACGGTCATGGCCCATCGCCGGGCCAGCGCGGCAACAGCGGCCAAGCCGGCGCGCAAGACGGCCTCCCGCGGTGCGGCTAAGACAGCGGCTAAGACAGCGGCAAAGACTGCGGCCACGACGGTGGGCCGCGCCGCGGCCGAGACCGGCGAAGTGCCGGCCACCGCGGCGCCCGCCAAGGCGCCGGCCCGCAAGACGGGCACGCGGCGAAAAGTGGTCGCACCAGCGGCCGCACCGGCTGCGGCGCCCCCGCCACCCGCGCCGCCGGTTCCCGAGAAGGTGCAGCAGATGCTGGCGTTGCTGCCCGAATTGGCGCGCGGCGGCACGCTGGAACTGCGCGTGGCCTCGGTGCGGCTGCGCGAGGCCGGAATGCTGAGTCGCAGCGGTTCGTCGACCCGCTTGTTCGGCCAGTTCCCCGACCGCTTCGAACTCGTGCCCGCGGGCAACCCGAATCACGTCCGGCTGCAGGCGTCCGACGCCGCGGTGGCGCAAGCCCCCACGCGTCGCGGGTTTGGTCGCGGCTCTTCTTGAAAGCCGGACCGCGGCCCTAACATCCTTGCCATTGTCAACCGACCGGGCGCCCGTTCCGGCGCACCCACACCATGAAACGTGTCTTGCTCTTCATCGTCACCAACCTGGCCGTCGTGCTGGTGCTGGGCATTGCCGCCAATCTGCTGGGAGTCAACCGCTTCCTCACCGCCGAAGGCCTGAATCTGGGCATGCTGCTTGGGTTTGCCGCGCTCATCGGCTTCGGCGGCGCCTTCATCTCCCTACTCATCAGCAAGCCGATGGCCAAGTGGAGCACCAAGGCGCAGGTCATCAACGACTCGAACGACCCCACGCACCGCTGGATCGTCGGTGCCGTGCAAGGCTTTGCCCAGAAGTCCGGTATCCAGATGCCCGAGGTCGCCATCTACGACGGCGCGCCGAACGCCTTCGCCACCGGCGCCTTCAAGAACTCGGCGCTGGTGGCGGTGTCCACCGGGCTGCTGCAGAGCATGAGCCGTGAAGAGGTCGAGGCCGTCATCGGCCACGAGGTGGCGCACGTGGCCAACGGCGACATGGTGACGCTGACGCTGATCCAGGGCGTGATGAACACCTTCGTGGTATTCCTGTCGCGCGTCATCGGCTATTTCGTCGACCGCGTGATCCTGAAGAACGAACGCGGCGTGGGCATCGGCTATTACGTGACGACGATCGTGCTCGACATCGTGCTCGGCGTGCTGGCGGCCGTGGTGGTGGCCTGGTTCTCGCGCCAGCGCGAATACCGGGCCGACGCCGGTGCGGCAGCGCTCATGGGCCGCAAGCAACCGATGATCAACGCGCTGGCGCGGCTGGGCGGGCTGGACCCGGGCGAGTTGCCCAAGACGGTGGCCAACATGGGCATCAGCAGCCGGCCCAGCGGCCTGATGGCGCTGATGTCCAGCCACCCGCCCATCGAGGACCGCATCCGCGCCTTGCAACAGGGATGAACCCGCGCCGCTGGCATGGCGCTCTTCCTCCCTCTCCCGCTCGCGGGAGAGGGCCGGGGTGAGGGTCTCGGGGGGCCGCGATCCCACCCTCACCCCAACCCTCTCCCGCCCAGGCGGGAGAGGGAGTGAGTTTCAGGCGGGCCTGGGCGTCTTGGGTATGCGCCCCATCAGGTAGAACTCGTCGTTCGGTCGCATGCCACTCAGGTTGGCCATGCGGTTGCTCAGGCCGAAGAAAGCGCTGATGGCGCCGATGTCCCAGATATCGTCGTCGCTGAAGCCATGACCGTGCAGCGTGGCGAAGTCGCCTTCGTCGACCAGGTGTGATGTGATGGTGATCTTGAACGCGAAGTCGAGCATGGCGCGTTGGCGCGGCGTGATGTCGGCCTTGCGGTAGTTCACCGCCAGCTGGTCGGCGATGAGCGGCTTCTTCTCGTACACGCGCAGGATGGCGCCGTGCGCCACCACGCAGTACAGGCACTGGTTGGCGGCCGAGGTCACGACGATGATCATCTCGCGCTCGCCCTTGCTGAGGGTTCCGGTGTCCTTGAGCAGCAGCGCGTCGTGGTAGGCCATGAAGGCGCGCCACTCGGCCGGCCGGTGCGCCAGCGCCAGGAAGACGTTGGGCACGAAGCCGGCCTTTTGCTGCACCTCCAGGATGCGCGTGCGCAGGTCCTCGGGCAGGTCGTTCAGTTCGGGCACGGGATAGCGGGAAATCGGATGCGTCGTCATGGCTTCGTTCTCCTTCAGGTGCGGAATTGCATGGTGTGCAGCCGCGCATACAGGCCGCCGGCGGCCAGCAGTTCGGCGTGCGTACCTTGTTCGACCAGGCGGCCGGCTTCCAGCGCCACCACGCGGTCGGCGTGTTCGATCGTCGACAGCCGGTGCGCAATGACCAGCGTCGTGCGGCCCTGCATCAGCGTTTCCAGCGCGGCCTGCACGGCGCGTTCGGATTCCGAGTCCAGCGCCGAGGTGGCCTCGTCCAGGATCAGCACCGGCGCGTCCTTGCAGATCGCGCGCGCAATCGCCAGCCGCTGACGCTGGCCGCCGGAAAGTTCGCTGCCGTTGTGGCCGATCATCGTGTCCAGCCCCTGCGGCAGGCTTTCGACGAAGTCCAGCAGGTGCGCCGCCTTCAGCGCGTTACGCACGGTCTCGGGCGGTACATCGGCGCCCAGCGCCACGTTGGCCGCCACGCTGTCGTTGAACAGCACCACGTCCTGGCTGACGAGGGCGAATTGGCGCCGCAGCGCGGCCACGTCCCAGTCTTCCAGCGCCACGCCGTCCAGCGTGATGCGGCCAGCCGTCGGCGCCAGGAAGCGCGGCAGCAGGTGCACCAGCGTCGACTTGCCGGCGCCAGAAGGGCCCACCAGCGCCACCGTGTCGCCAGCGCTGACCTGCAGCGTCACGCCGTCCAGCGCCGGTGCCGTGTCGTCGCGGTAGCGCAGGCTCACGCCTTCGAAACGGATGACGCCGCGCGCCCGCGGCGCCGAGTCACCCGCACCGTAGCTGCCGCCGCGTTCGGCCGGGCTCTGCTCGATGAGGTCGATGCCGCGTTCCACCGCGGCCAGCCCGCGCGTCACCGGCGCCATCACGTCGGACAGGTGCTTGATCGGCGCCACCAGCATCAGCATGGCGGTGATGAAGGCCACGAAGCTGCCCACCGAGGCGCCACCCGACTGGCTTTGCCACAGCGCCAGCGCGATCACCGCTGAAAGCGCGCAAGCGGCCAGCATCTGCGTCACCGGCGTCATGGTGGCGCCGGCCACCACGGCCTTGAGCATGAGCCGGCGCACGCGGTCGGCGCGAGTCAGGAAGCGCGCCGACTGCCGCGCCGCCGCGCCGTGCAGGCGCACGATGCGCCAGGCCAGCACGTTTTCTTCCACCACGTAGGCCAGTTCGTCGGTGGCCTGCTGGCCTTCCACCGTGAGCCGGTGCAGCCGCTTGCCCAAAGCGCGCATCACCAGCGCGATGGCCGGGAACAGCAGGCCCACGAACAGCGTGAGCTGCCAGTTCAGCCACAGCAGGTAGGCCAGCAGCGCCACCAGCGTGAGCGCGTCACGCACCAGCGCCAGCAGCGCGCTGACGAGGATGGTGACGCCAGCCTGGGCCTCGTAGACCACGGTATTGGTCAGCCCGCTGGCGTTGTGGTGCGCATAGGTGGCCGGCTCGGCCACCATCAGGCGGTCGAACATGGCCATGCGCAAGCGCACCACGGCGCGCGTGGCCGTCCAGGCCAGGCCGTACTGGGCGACGAAGCCGGCCGCGCTGCGCAGCGCGAACAGGGCGATGATGGCCACCGGCACCATCCACAGCGCCAGCTTGCCGGCCGTGAAGCCCTTGTCCAGTAGCTGGCTCATCAGCGCCGGGATCATGGGTTCGGTGGCCGCGGTGACCACGGAACCGAGCACCGCACCCAGCAGGCCGGCGCGGCTGTGGCGGACGAAGGGCAGAAGGCGGGCGAAGCGCTGCAGCAGGGTGGGCATGGGGGGATTGCCGGGCCAGGGCAATGTGCCCGTGGCGAGCGCGGATTATCGCGGCGCGTGGGGGGTGCACGGCCCACTGCCTACAATGCCTCTGCCCGTTGCTTCGACCCCGACGCCCTGGGTTGCAGATTCCGTTCCCCTCCACGACGCCTTGCCCGCTCCCCTGCCCGAATTTTCCTTCCACCGCTGGCCCCGCCGCCGTTTTCTGGCGGCGCTGGGTGTTGCCGCCGCCACGCCCGCCGCGGCCCAGTTCCGGGTCGAGATCTCCGGTGTGGGCGCCACCCAGGTGCCCGTGGTGGTGGGCGACTTCCGCGGCGAAGACGCCAGTGGCGTGCGCTTGGCCGCCATCGTGCGTGCCGACCTCGAACGCAGCGGCCTGTTCCGCGCCACGTCGGCCGACCGGCCGCTGGACGAAAGCAGCAGCGTCAACGGGGCCGAATGGCGCAGCCGCGGCGCCGACGCCGTGGTCGGCGGCTCGGTCACGCGGCTGGCCGACGGCCGCTTCGACGTGCGCTTCCGGCTCTGGGACGCCGTGCGCAACGAGCAGCTGCTGGGCCAGAGCAAGGTCGTTCTGCGCGAAGACCTGCGGCTGGCCGCACACCGCGTGGCCGACGACGTGCACGAAAAGCTCACCGGCGAGCGCGGTGTCTACGCCACCCGCATCGCCTACGTGGTGCGCACGGGCCGCCGTTTCACGCTGCACGTGACCGACGCCGACGGCGAAGGCGGGCAGGTGGCGCTGGCCAGTCCCGAGCCCATCATCTCGCCGGCCTGGTCGCCCAGCGGCCGGCAGCTGGCCTACGTTTCGTTCGAATCGCAGAAGGCCGTGGTCTGGGTACAGGACCTGAGCACGGGCGGGCGCCGCATGGTGGCCGCTTTTCGCGGTTCCAACAGCGCGCCGGCCTGGTCGCCCGACGGCACGCGGCTGGCGCTGACGCTGTCGCAGGAAGGCCCCTCGCAGCTGTACACGATGTCCGCCGAAGGCGGCACGCC
>JAABPT010000063.1 GCA_011391855.1 Burkholderiales bacterium | reverse complement strand
TGCAGGCGCTGCCGGCGCGGGCGCAGCATGGTGGCGTAGGCGGCGTCCTGGATCAGCGCGTGCTTGAAGGTGTACACCGCGTCGGGCGGCAGCCCGTGGCTGTGGATCAGCCCGGCGTCGGTCAGGCGCGTCAGCGAGTGGTTCAGCTCGACCGGGTCCAGCGACAGCACGGCCGCCAGCGTCTCGTGGGCAAACTGGCGCCCGATCGCCGCACCTGCCTGCGCCACCTCCTTGACAACCGACAAACGGTCCAACCGCGCCAGCAGCGAATCGTGCAGCGTGCTCGGCACCGCCATCGAGCGCATGGGGCCGGTGAGCACGAAGCGGTCGGACTCCTCGCTCAGCAGGCCGGACTCCATCATCGCCTTGGTCAGTTCCTCCACGTAGAGCGGGATGCCGTCGCTCTTGACCAGGATGTGCTCCAGGATCTCAGGCGGCAGCGCCTTGCCGCCCGAATGCTGCGCCACGATGCTGGCGCGGTGGTGGCGCTTGAGCAGGCTCAGCTCCAGCGTCAGCGCATGCGGCAGTTCGGCCCAGGGCGGCTCGAACTCGGGCCGGGCGGTAGCCAGCACCATGACGCGCGAAGCCGCGATGCCCTCGGCCAGCCGCTGCAACAGGTTCAGCGTCGTCGGGTCGGCCCAGTGCAGGTCCTCGAACAGGACCAGCACCGGTCGCTCGAGCGACAGCGCGACGAAGATGGCCAGCAGCGCGCGCAGGGTCAGCTCGCGCTGGCGTTCGGGGCTGTCGCCGATGGCCGGGAAGCGGCCCGCCGTGGGCACCGACAGCAGCGCCGCGAAATACGGCATGGCGGCGGCCAGTTCGGCGGGCGGCAGTCCGGCCATCAGCAGCCGCGACAGCTTGTCCAGGCGGTCATCGGGCGTATCGCCTTCGGCAAAGCCGGCGCCATGCCGGATCTGGCTGATCACCGGGTACAGCGCCGTATTCTGGAACTGCTCGGAACAGAAGTAGCGCAACACCACAAGGGGCTGCGCGCCAGCAGCCTGGCGCACGGCCTCGGCCAGTCGGGACTTGCCCAGACCGGCATCGCCGCGCAGCGTGACCATGCGCCCCTCGCCGGCACAGGCCAGTCGCCAGCAATCCATCAAGGCCGGAAATTCGATTTCTCGGCCAACCATGGGGAGCAGGGTCAGCTCGCCGCCGTCGCCCAGCGACGCCGCCTCGTCGGAGCGCTCGCAGCGCACGCGCCAGACCGGCACCGCCTCGGCAAAGCCCTTCAGCACCTGCGGTCCCAGGTCCTGGCAATCGAAGCGGCGGCCCAGCAGCCGGTGCGTGCCTGCGGAAACGACCACCTGGCCGGGCAGCGCCAGCGACTGCAGCCGTGCGGCCAGGTTGGGCGTGCTGCCGACCACGGCTTCCTCGCGCGAGGCACCCTGGCCGATGACGTCGCCCACCACCACGGTGCCGGTGGCGATGCCCACGCGCACGCGCAGCCGCACGCCGCCGGGCAAGCCCTCCAGCGCCGCCACTTCGGTGGCCAGTTCCAGGCCGGCCCGCACGGCGCGCCAGGCGTCGTCTTCGTGCGCTCGCGGATAGCCGAACAGGGTCAGGATGCCGTCGCCCATGTAGCTGTTGACGAAGCCCTCGTGGCGCGCAATGACGCTGCCGGCGGCGTCCTGGAAGGCACGCAGCACGGTGCGCAGTTCCTCGGGGTCCAGCGCATTCGACAAGGTGGTCGAGTCGGCAAGGTCGCAGAACATGATCGTGATCTGGCGCCGCTCGGCCTCGGCCTGCGTCGGCACGGGGGCGGGCACGGGCTGCGCACCGGGCTCGTGCCAAACGAGCACCAGGCCGTCCTCGTCGCGCGCCACGCGCTGACCCAGGATCAACTCCTGCTTCAGGTCTTCCAGCCCCTGGTCGTCGAGTCCGAACTGGCGCCTGAGCGCGGCGTGCGTGATGCGTTGCCTGCGGCGAAGCAGGTCGATCGCGGCGTCAAGGAGTTGCTCGAAGGTCATGACCGGGCTGAAATAGGGGGGCGCCGGCGCGGGTCCGTGCTGGTCTTGTCGGCTGGGCCGGTCAGGCTACCACGGCAGCGGGCTGCCAGCCGGGGTCTGCGGCAGCCTGCGGCGCGGCCGGCGGCCCGGTCAGGCCGGGTCGACATCGAGCTCGGGATAACGGCGGAAGATGCCTTGTTCGTTGAACGGCAACCGCCGTTCGCTGCGCAGGTAGGCCGCCACCCGGGGCACGGCGGCCACGCGGTCGTGCAAGGCCACGACGGCGGGCGTGCCGGCCAAAGCCCGCTGCGCCGATTTCGGGAAGGCGTAGCGCAGGCCCTCGACCAGCTGGAACAGCGACAGGTCGGCGTAGCTGAGCTTGCCGCCGACCAGATGCCGTGGCCCGGCCGGGTTGCGCACCACGATGTGCTCTAACCACTGCAGGTATTTGGACATGCGGGTGGCGCAGAACTCGCTGGCGCGGCGCAAGGCCTCGGGCAACTGGTCCTCGTAGTACAGGCCGCTGCCCAGCGGATGGTGGGTGTCGTGCGCCTCGGCCACTGCGTCGGCAATGGTCAACTGGATCTGCTGCGTCCAGACGCGGGCGCGCTCGTTGCGCGCCACCAATTTCAGCGTCGGCGCCAGGTACTGCAGGATCAGCGCCGTCTGCCCCACCAGCACGTCGCCGTCCTTCAGGAAGGGCGGAGCGAAGGGCGGCTGGGTCTGCGTGCGGTCGTGCATGCAGCGCAACAAGGCCGGCACGCCCTGGCCGGCTTGCTCTTCACCGCGGGCCACGTCGATATACGGTGCGCCGGCCGCTTCCAGCGCCAGCCGCACGAATTCGCCGCGGCCCTGGATGGTGGGCCAGTAGTGCAGTTCGTAGGTCATGGGCGCACTGTAGCCCTTGGGGGCTTGCACGGCCGCGTCGGGTGGCCATGCGCAGCGCTGCGCCGGGCTGGCCGCCTGCGGCCGCTCGCTTAATGCGCTCTTAATCGACGGCTTCCACCATCGGGTTCATCGAAGCGGCTCTTCTGCCCACGCCGTGCCCGAAGGAATCCGAATGCTGGCCTTGTGCCCCACGCCGTGTGAAACGGCGACCACCGAAATCCGCTGCCCCGCAGCCAGGCCCGCCCTGCGCATGCACGCGCCCGGCGACGCCGGCCGGGCCGAAGTGGAGCGCTTCATCGCCGCGGTCTACCGCCAACGCCACGGCGCCGATGTGCGGCACTTCACCCACACGCTGGTGAGCCTGCGCGAAGAGACGGGCGAACTGGTGGCCGCCGCCGGCTACCGCGCGGCCGACCAGGCGCCGTTGTTCCTGGAGCGCTATCTCGGCGTGCCCGTGGAGACGCGGCTGGCCGACGCGGCGGGAGTCGCGCCCGCGCGTTCTTGCATCGTCGAGGTCGGCCACCTGGCTGCCAGCCGCGCCGGTGAAGGTCGGCGGCTGGTGCTGCTGCTCGGCCCGCACCTCGCGGCCCGGGGTTACCAGTGGGTCGTGAGCACGCTCACCGAAGAACTGCGCCACCTGTTCCTGCGGCTGGGCATCGCGCCGCTGGCCTTGGGCGTGGCCGACCCCGCCGTGCTCGGCGAAGAGGCGGTGCGCTGGGGCAGCTATTACGACCACCGGCCGGTGGTGCTGGCCGGCCAGATCGACCTGGCTTTGAGGGCCCTGGCGCGACGCAGGGCGCTGGCATGAAGCCGGCGCTGGAAGACGGCCAGCGCCGCTGGCAGCGCAGCGAGGTCGACGCCGCGGTGGCCGACGCGGCGCGCATGCTGCGTGAAACCGGAACCCGCGTGCTGGCCACGCTGCTGGACAACACGCCGGCCTTCGTGGCCCTGGACGAGGCGCTGCTGGACGGCGGCCGGGTGCACGTGCCGCTGCCGCTGTTCTTCACGCCGGCGCAGATGCAGCACGCCTTGCAGGCGGCGGGTGTCGATACGCTGGTGACGACGGCACCGCTGGCCGCGCGCTGGCCCGCCCTGGCCTGGGCGTCCGTCACCGTGGCCGGCGAACCGCTGATGCGTGCCCGTTTGCGCAGCGCTCCCGTGGCGTTGCCACCCGGCACGGCCAAGATCACCTTCACCTCGGGCACCACGGGTGCGCCCAAGGGCGTGTGCCTGAGCGGCGAAGCGATGCGGCGCGTGGCCGCGGGGCTGGTCCAGGCGATGGCGCCGCTGGACATCCAGCGCCATCTCAATGCCTTGCCGTTCTCGGTGCTGCTGGAGAACATCGCCGGCCTGATGGCGCCGCGCCTGCATGGCGCCACCGTGGTGACGCTGCCGCTGCAGCAGGTCGGCCTGGAAGGCTCGTCCAGCTTCGACGCCGCGCGCTTTCACGCCACCGTGCAGCGGTACCAGCCGCACAGCCTGATCCTGCTGCCGCAGATGCTGCGCGCCTGGTGCGGCCACCTGGTGCAGACCGCGCAGCGCGCCCCGGCGTCGCTGAAGCTGGTGGCGGTGGGCGGCGCCGCCGTGGGCGCGCCGCTGATCCAAGCGGCGCAGGCGCTGGGCATCCCGGCCTGCGAGGGCTACGGTCTGTCGGAAGGAGCTTCGGTGCAGACGCTCAACCTGCCGGCTCCGGCGGGTGCCGAGTGTGTCGACACTGCCGACATTGCCGACGTTGCCAGCCTTGCCGGCAGTGTCGGCCGCGCCCTGCCGCACGCACGGCTGCGCGTGGCCGCCGACGGCGAACTGCTCATCGCCGGCAGCCTGTTCAGCGGCTACCTCGGCGAAACGGCGCCGGTGCCGGCTTGGTGGCCCAGCGGTGACCTGGGCCGTATCGACGACGCGGGCTTCGTGCACGTACAGGGCCGCAAGAAAAACGTGCTGATCACGTCCTTCGGCCGCAATGTCTCGCCCGAATGGGTCGAAACCGCGTTGTGCGGCCAGCCGGCCGTGCTGCAGGCGGTGGTCTTCGGCGACGGCATGCCGGCACTCTGCGCCGTGCTGTGGCCGGTGCAGCCGGGCACCACCGACGCCGCGTTGCAGGCCGCCGTGGCCGCCGCCAACGCCACGCTGCCCGACTACGCGCGCATCGGCCGCTGGGCCCGCGGCCGCGCAGCCTTCAGCGCCGGCACCGGCCTGGCCACCGCCAACGGCCGGCCGCAGCGGGCGGCCATCTGGCGGGCGCATGCCGATGCGCTGGAAGCCACCCCCGAACCCGTCACGCCCTGAGACCCGCCCATGAGCTTCCACGAACAGCTTCTCGAACAGACCGCCGCCGCCCGCCAGGGCCTGCTGGCCACCCCCATCATCCAGGGCGCCTTGCGCGGCGAGGTCTCGCTGCCCAGCTACGTGGCCTTCCTGCGCGAGGCCTACCACCACGTGCGGCACACGGTGCCGCTGCTGCAGGCCATGAAGGCCGCGCTGCCGCCGCGGCTGGCTTGGCTGCACGGTGCGCTGGACGAGTACATCGAGGAAGAAGCCGGCCACGACGAGTGGATCCTGAACGACATCCGCGCCTGCGGCAGCGAAGCCGAAGCGGTGCGCCACGGCGCGCCGGGGCACGCCACCGAGGTGATGGTGGCCTATGCCTACGACGCCATCGCGCGCGGCAATCCATTGGCATTCTTCGGCATGGTGCACGTGCTGGAGGGCACCAGCGTTTCGCTGGCGCTGCTGGCCGCCGACGCGATCCAGAAGCCGCTGGCGCTGCCCGACGCGGCCTTCAGCTACCTGCGTTCGCATGGCACGCTGGACCAGGAACATACGGCGCACTTCGCGCTGCTGATGGACCGGATCGACGAGCCGCAGGACCAGGCCGCCATCGTGCATGGCGCTCAAGCCTTCTACCGCCTCTACGGTGACGTCTTCCGCAGCCTGCCGCTGCCGTTGCCGCAGACGCAGCGCCAGACATCCGAGGCACTGGCATGAGAGCCACCGAAGCGCGCGTGCTGCTCACCGGCGCCAGCGGTGGCATCGGGCAGGCCATGGCGCAGAAGTTGCGGCAGGCCGGCGCCCTGGTGATGGGGGTCGGGCGCGCGCCGGAGCCAACACCGCCCGGCACCGACTGGGTGCAGGCGGATCTGAACACCGCCGAGGGTCTGGCCGCTGTCGGCGAGGCCGTCGGTGCCTGGGGCGCCAACGTGCTGGTGCACGCGGCCGGGCTGCCGTGCTTCGGGCCGCTGGGTGCGGCGCCGCCCGTGCAGGTGCAGGCGGTGCTGCAGGCCAACTTGCTGGCGCCCATGCTGCTGACGCAACGCCTGTTGCCGCATCTGCTGCGCCAGCCGCGTGCGCAGGTCGTCTTCGTGGGCTCGGCGCTGGGCCGCATCGGACTGCCCGGCTTCAGCGTCTACGGTGCCAGCAAGGCCGGCCTGCACGGTTTTGCCGAGGCGCTGCGGCGCGAATTGAATGGCACGCCGGTGCGCGTGCAGATCCTGGGCCCGCGCAGCACGCGCACCGGCTTCAACGACGCCACTGTCGAGGCCTACAACCGCGCCACCGGCACGGCCATGGACCGCCCCGAGGCCGTGGCGGCGGCGCTGCTGCAACTGATCGAAAACGAAGCCGCGGAGCGTTTCCTCGGCTTTCCCGAACGCCTGGCCGTGCGACTGAACGGCGTGCTCGGCGCGCTGCTGGACGGCAGCTTCGTCAAACACCGCCGCAGCCTGCCCGCCGCGCCCCTGCAACCCGTTTCACAAGGAACACCCTCATGAAAACGCTGCTTGCCAGCCTGCTGGCCCTGACCTGCTTCCTGCCGCCCGCGGCCCTGGCCGCACCGGTGGACGACGCCGTCACCGAGCTGCAGCGCGACTGGGAGGTGATCCGCTACCAGACGCCGGCGGCCGAACGCGAGAAGCGCTTCGAGGCGCTGGCCGCCCGCGCCCACCAGGCCAGCGAGAGCTATCCCGGGCGCAGCGAGCCGCTGGTGTGGGAAGGCATCGTCGTCAGTTCGCTGGCGGGCGAGAAGGGCGGCCTGGGCGCGCTGGGCCTGGTCAAGCAGGCCAAGGCGATCTACGAACGCGCGATCGGCATCGACGCCGACGCGCTGGACGGCTCGGCCTACAACAGCCTGGGCGTGCTGTACTACAAGGTGCCGGGCTGGCCGCTGGGCTTCGGCGACAAGGCCAAGGCGAAGGAGTTGCTGCTGAAGGCGCTGGCCCTCAACCCGAAGGGCATCGACCCCAATTTCTTCTACGGCGAATTCCTCGCCGAGACCGGCCACGCCGACGAGGCCGCGGTTTACCTGGAGCGTGCGCTGCAGGCACCGCCGCGGCCCGGTCGCCAGATCGCCGACACCGGGCGGCGCGAGGAAGTTCGCGCGCTGCTGGCCAAGCTCAGGCCGCACTGAGCGCACTGAGCGCACTGAGCTCGGCGACCACCCCGGACCCACCT
>JAABPT010000062.1 GCA_011391855.1 Burkholderiales bacterium | reverse complement strand
ATATTGCGGTGCAGCATTCCGGTGATAGACTGGTTTCGTGGGTGGCTGAGTCAGAGCTTGAAACGCGCCACCCGACGATTGTCTCCTCCACCTCCTTCAATGGTGGATTTGGCCCGGGGTCTTCCAAGGCTCCGGGCTTTTTTATTCGGCTTCGGCGTCCACCGGGGCCGAGCGGGCGCTGACTTATCATCCGCCGCTCTTTCCAGAGCCCTTCCCAGACCCCTTCCCGAGGCTGCCCGATGCCCGCTGGCGCCACCCGCACCACTCCTGCGCCGCCGGCTGCGCCCGACTCCGGCCCAGGCACCGCGCCTGCCGCCGCACCAGTGCCCGTGCCCCTGCCCGACGTCAAGGCGCAGCGTATCGCCGCCGGCTACCTGAAGCGCATCCTCACCGCCCGCGTCTACGACGTGGCGCGTGAAACGGCACTGGAGCCGGCACGCACCTTGTCGCGCCGCATCGGCAACCAGGTGTTGCTCAAGCGCGAAGACCAGCAGCCGGTGTTCAGCTTCAAGCTGCGCGGCGCCTACAACAAGATGGCGCACCTGGCGCCCGAGGCGCTGGCGCGTGGCGTCATTTGTGCCTCGGCCGGCAACCATGCGCAGGGCGTGGCGCTCGCGGCGCGCAAGCTGGGCTGCCGCGCCGTCATCGTGATGCCGGTGACGACACCGAAGCTGAAGGTCGACGCCGTGCATGCCCTCGGCGGCGAGATCGTGCTGCACGGCGACAGCTACAGCGACGCGCACGCGCACGCGCTGGAACTGCAGCAGGCGCAGGGCCTGACCTTCGTGCACCCCTTCGACGACCCCGACGTGATCGCCGGCCAGGGCACAGTGGCGATGGAGATCCTGCGCCAGCACCAGGGGCCGATCGACGCCGTCTTCGTGGCCATCGGCGGCGGCGGGTTGGTCTCCGGCGTGGCAGCCTACATCAAGGCGGTGCGGCCTGAAATCCGCGTCATCGGCGTGCAGACCACCGACTCCGACGCCATGCTGCAGTCGGTGCGCCGGGGCAAGCGCGTGCAGCTCGCCGACGTGGGGCTGTTTTCCGACGGCACGGCGGTCAAGCTGGTGGGCGAGGAGACCTTTCGCGTCACGCGCGCACTGGTCGACGACTTCGTGGTGGTGGACACCGACGCCGTCTGCGCCGCCATCAAGGACGTGTTCCAGGACACGCGCAGCATCCTGGAACCGGCCGGCGCCCTGGGCGTGGCGGCCATCAAGCAGTACGTGGAGACGCACAAGCTGAAGGGGCGCACGCTGGTGGCCATCACCTGCGGTGCCAATATGAACTTCGACCGGCTGCGCTTCGTGGCCGAACGCGCCGAATTCGGCGAGCAGCGCGAGGCCCTGTTCGCGGTGACCATTCCCGAGGAGCGTGGCTCCTTCAAGCGCTTCTGTGAACTCATCGGCCCGCGTTCGGTGACCGAGTTCAACTACCGCATCTCCGACGAAAGCGTGGCGCATGTCTTCGTGGGCCTGACCATCGGCCGCCGCGACGAGGCCGGGCGCATCGCGCGCCACTTCACGAAGCAGGGCTTTGCCAATGTCGACCTCACCGACGACGAACTGGCCAAGGAGCATGTGCGCCACATGGTGGGCGGGCGCAGCGAACTGGCGCGCGACGAGCGGCTGTTCCGCTTCGAATTCCCCGAACGGCCGGGCGCGCTGATGCGCTTCCTGGCAGCCATGCCCCCGGGCTGGAATATCAGCCTCTTCCACTACCGCAACCAGGGCGCCGACTACGGCCGCATTCTGGTGGGCATCCAGGTGCCGCGCGGCGACGAGCCGGCCTTCGACGGCTTCCTGCGCACGCTGGCCTACCCCTGCACGGAAGAAACGCACAACCCGGTCTACCGTCTGTTTCTGCGTTAGCCGCGGCGGTCGCCCGGCACACCCCGGCGGCGCAGGGCGTGGCTACACTCCGGCGCCATGGCCACCCCCCGCTCCCTGGTCTCGCCCACCACCCAGCCGCTGCTGGAAAAGGCGCTGCGCGAAAAGCTGCAGCGCCGCAATGAAGTCGGTGGCAGCCTGGGTGAACTGGAGCCGCTGGCAATTCGCCTCGGGCTCATGCAGAACTCGCTCAAGCCACGCTTTCGCGAGCCGCAGCTGCTGGTGTTCGCCGCCGACCACGGCTTGGCGGTGGACGGCATCACCGGCCCGCAGGGCCGCGCCACGCACGAAACCGTGCGTCTGTTGCTGAACAACCAGCTGCCGCTGACGGTATTTGCGCGCGCGCAGCAGCTCGAGTTGACGGTGGTGGACTGCGGCATGGCCCAGAACATGGCCCCGCACGACCGCCTGCTGATGCGCAAGATCGCGCACGCCACGCGCAATACCCGCATGTCGCCGGCCATGAGCCTGGAGCAGGCGCATGCCGGCATGCGCGCCGGCATGGAAATCGGCGACAAGCTGCGCGGCAACGTCACCATCGTGGCCGGCGTCGGCGTGGGCTCGCACGAAAGCGCGGCGCTGGTGCTGTCGCGGCTGACGGACTGCCCCGTGCGAGACCTGGTGGTTTCGGGGCCGCAGATGGACAGCGACCAGCTCGCCCACCTGATGGTGGTGATGAAAGGGGCACAGGGCCGCCACCGCGGCGTGGTCGAACCCGTCGAAGTGCTGGCGGCCTTCGGCGGTTTCGAGGTCGCGGTGATGGTGGGCGTGATCCTGATGGCGGCCAGCAAGCGCCACCTGCTCATGATCGACGGCCTGCCCGCCTGCGCCGCGCTGATGCTGGCCGCGCGCATCGCGCAGCCGGTCACCGACTATTGCGTCTTCTGCCGCAGCCACAACCATCTCGGCCTGGACCAGGCGCTGAACCTGTTCCGCGCCTCGGCGCTGCTGGAACTGGGCATGGACAGCACCGACGGCACCGGCGCCACCTTGGCCTGGCCGCTGGTGAAGTGCGCCGCCGCGCTGCTCACCGAAGTGGCCGACGGCGAGGATCCCGGTCCCACCCATCCCGGCCCGCTGCCGGAATCGCCGCACGAGGGACTGCCCGTCGGCGACTCGCTGTTCTGAGCACCTTCTGGTCCGGGCCGGTGGCCCGCCGCCGCCCCCGTGAGGATTCAGCGCAAGGGCGCCCGGTTGTCCTGTTCCGCCAGCGGTGGGGGTTCGGCGTCGTCCGAGTCGGACGCGTTGCCCAGCGAGGGCAGAGGCGGCTGCAGGGCCGACCTGTTCCCCGGCCCCGGGCCACCGCCGCGCGCCGACAACGGCGGCAGCACGCCCGTGGCCGCGGGCGCCGGCGGTTGCAGCTTCAGCGCAATCAGCGCTGCACCGCCTCGCGGGCCCAGCGTGGCGCCGCGCGGCTCCACGCCCTGCAGCACATGCGGCTCCATGACCACGGTGCCGACGCGGTAGGCGCGTGGCGGCTTGCCGTCGACGGCGATCAGGGCCAGGCCCTCGCGGGCGGCCCGCGGCGAACGCGGACTGACGACGCCGACGAGCTTGAAACGCGCGTCGGCCACGGGCTCGGGCACCTCCGCCGCCACCGCCACCGGGGGGGGCGGGGGGTCGTTGCCCAGCAGTCGAGTCAGGTCGCCTCGCGCGGCCGGGCCGGTGGGCACCACCAGCGCCTGCGCAGGCGCGGCCGGCGGCTGCACGAAAACCTTCAAGCCCCACGCCAGCGCGCTGCCGGCCACCAGGGCCCAGACGAGAAATGTCCACCAGCGTGCCGACATCGGGCGATTATCATTCAAGCCCCTCTGCGAGCGTGCCGATGAAGCCTGTTTCCACGTTGTCTGCCCCCTCAGTCATGACACCTCCGGTGCCCGTCCCTTCGCAGCGCCGCCAGCGCGGCTTCACGCTCATCGAACTGATGGTCGTGCTGGTCATCATCGGCGTCTTGGGGGCGCTGATCGTTCCCAACCTGATCGACCGTGCCGACGACGCCCGCGTCACGGCCGCACGCACCGACGTCAACAACCTGATGCAGGCGCTCAAGCTCTACAAACTGGACAACCAGCGCTATCCCAGCGCCGACCAGGGCCTGGAGGCGCTGGTGAAGAAGCCCGCTGCCGGCACCGTGCCGCCGAACTGGAAGCCCTATGTCGACAAGTTGCCGTCAGACCCCTGGGGCCGCCCCTACCAGTTCCTGAACCCGGGGGTCAAGGGCGACATCGACGTCTTCAGCTTCGGCGCCGACGGCCAGCCGGGGGGCGAAGGCAACGATGCCGACATCGGTTCCTGGCAGTAGTCCCCAACAACGCAGCCACCGCGGCCACCGCGGCTACCGAGGCAGTCGCGGCTTCACGTTGCTCGAACTGCTGGTGGTGCTGGCCATCGTGGCCTTGTCGGCCGGTG
The DNA here is from genome assembly GCA_011391855.1 of Burkholderiales bacterium. Taxonomy (GTDB): domain Bacteria; phylum Pseudomonadota; class Gammaproteobacteria; order Burkholderiales; family Burkholderiaceae_C; genus Rubrivivax. The sequence goes on along the minus strand of JAABPT010000062.1, from coordinate 3,053 downwards.
TCGTGACCCTGGCGCTGCGCGACGGCGACATGGCGCAGCTGGAAGAAGAGGGCGCGCGGCTGGCGGCCTTGCTGGAAATGGCCCGTGCCGACGCCCGCGCGTCGGGAATCGCAGTGAGTTTCGTGCCAGTGGCCGACGCCAATGCGCCCGACGCCGCGCAGTTCCGTTTCGTCGGCCTGCCGGCGCAGCGCAAGCTGCCCACGCACTGGCTGCACGAGAACGTGAGCGCGCAGATCGTCGGCGGCACGGCGCTGGTGCTCGGCCCCGAGGCCATCCTGCCGCCGCAGCGCATCGTGCTGCGCCTGGCCGACCGCCGCCTGGAACTCGCCAGCGACGGTCTCGGCCCGTTCGCCGTGGCCGCCTCTCCCGAGCAGCCATGACGCGGCGCGCGCGCGGATTCACCTTGCTCGAGGTGCTGGTGGCGCTGGCCGTGGTGGCCATCGCGCTGGGGGCCGGGCTGCGCGCCGCCGGTGCGCTGACCGACAACGCCGAGCGCCTGTCCGAGGTGATCGCGGCGCAGTGGTGCGCCGACAACCAGCTCACGGCGCTGCGCCTGGCGCGCGCCTTTCCCGGCGTGGGCGACGCCGATTTCAGCTGCGAGCAGCTGGGCCGCGCCTACACCGGGGTGCTCGTCACGCGGCCGACGCCCAACCCGGGTTTTCGCCGCGTCGACGCGGTGGTCTCCAGTGAAGAAGGGCGACCGCTGCTGACGCTGTCCACGGTGCTGTCGCGGCCATGACCCGCCCGGGCTCGACCCGCGGCCGTGCGGGACCACGGCTGGGCGCTGCCAGGGTGCGCCGCCACGGCGGCTTCACGCTGGTGGAGGTGTTGGTGTCGCTGCTGGCGATGGCGGTGCTGGCCACGCTGGCCTGGCAGGGGCTGGACGGCATCCTGCGCGCCCGCGACGGCACGCGCAAGTCGATGGACCGCACCGTGCGGCTGGCCACCGTGGTCACGCAATGGGAGCAGGACCTGCAGGCCGTGCACGACACCGCGCTGGTGCCGGCCCTGGCTTTCGACGGCCAGACGCTGCGCCTGACCCGGCGCGCTGAAGCTGGCGTCGCGCTGGTGGCCTGGTCGGTGCGCGGCGGCCTGTGGCAGCGCTGGACGGGTCCGGCCTATACGCGCGGCGGCGACCTGCAGCAGGGCTGGCTGCGCAGCTTTCAATTTCTCGGCAACGAACCCGGGCACCTGCAACTGGCCGAGGGGGCCAGCGAGTGGCAGGTCTACTTCTACCGCGGCGGCGCCTGGACCAACGCGCAGTCCACGGGCGACCTGGTGCAGCCGCAGGCGCAGCTGCCGGCACCCGCACCAACACCGGCGACAGGCGCCAGCGCACCCGAAGGCGGTGCCAGTGCCCCGCAGGGCAGCGCCAGTGCGCCCGAGGGCGAGGCGGCCCCGGTCGCCGCGCCGCGCGAGGCGCTGCCCGACGCCGTGCGCCTGGTCATCACGCTCGACGGCCGCACGCTCACGCGCGACGTGGCGCTCGGGCCCACGGGGTCGTGAGAATGCCGGGCCGTGGGGCAGACGCAGGCGCAGGGTCAGGCGCAGGCCGCAGCGCGCGGCACGCGCGCCCGCCCGTGGCCGCCGGCCGCCGCCAGCGTGGCGCAGCGCTGCTGCTGGCCATGATCATCCTGAGCACGGTCGTCACCGTGACCGCCGGCATGGTGTGGCAGCAGGCGCGCGCGGTGGAGGTCGAGGCGGCCGAGCGTGCGCGCACGCAGGCGGCGTGGATCCTGGGTGGCGCGCTCGACTGGGCGCGGCTGATCCTGTCGGAGGACGCACGCAACAACCGCCAGCGCGGCCGCAATTTCGACGCCCTGGACGAGCCCTGGGCCACGCCGCTGGCCGAGGCGCGGCTGTCCACCTTCCTGGCCGCCGACCAGGACAACAACGCCGACAGCGGCCCCGACGCCTTCCTGTCCGGGGCCATCGTCGACGCGCAGTCGCGCTTCAACCTGCGCGCACTGGTCGACGGCGCCGGCAAAGTGGTGCCGGTGCAGCTGGCGGCTTTCCAACGCCTGTGCCAGCTCACGGGCCTGCCCGGCGACGCCGCCGAGCGCATCGCCACCGGACTGGGCGCCGCCAGCCAGCCGGCGGACGTCGAAGCGAACGCGCCGCTGCGTCCCGAGCGGCTGGCCGACCTGGCCTGGCTCGACATCGACGCGGCCACCATCGCGCGCCTGGCGCCCTGGGCCGACCTGTTGCCGGTGCCCACACCGGTGAACGTGAACACGGCGCCGCGCGAGGTGCTCGTGGCGGCCATCGACGGCCTCGACCTCGGCACCGCCGAGCGGCTGGTGCAGCAGCGCCAGCGCAAGCCCTTTGCCACGCTGGCCGAGGTCAAGGCCCAGCTCGGCGAGAGCCTGCCCCTGGACGCCGCGCGCGTGAGCGTGGACTCGCGCTACTTCGAGGTTGCGGGCCGGCTGCGGCTGGAAGACCGGGTGCTGGAGGAGCGCTCGCTGCTCGAACGCCGGCCCGGCCAGCGCGCCAGCGACGTGATCGTGCTGCGCCGCGAGCGGCACAGCTTCCTGGCCAGCCTGCGCTGACAGCGACAATACGCCGCCCGCGCCCGCCCCACGATGTCCTGACCCCACCATGTCCGTGCTGTTGATCCTGTTCCCGCCGCGCGACCGCCTGCAGGCGCGGTCGCCCGGCAGCGACGTCGCGACCGCATGGCGGCTGCCGCAGGAGTGGAACTTCGTGCTCAGCAACGACGGCCGCACGGTGGCGCAGACAGGTCAGGCGGCGCCAGCCCTGCTGCCACGCGCCGACAGCACGGTGCTGCTGCTGGCCGAGGCCGACGTCGGCTGGCACCGCGTGCTCGTCCCGCGCGCGCCGGCCGGGCGCCTGCGCGCCGCCCTGGCCGGCGTGATGGAGGAGTCGCTGCTCGACGACGACGAGGCCTTGCACCTGGCGCTGGGTCCCGGCAGCGCGCCGGGCCGCGAAGGCTGGGTCGCCGTCACCCACCGGCCCCGGCTGGCGGCGGCGCTCGCCGCGCTGGAAGGCGCTGGCCGCGCCGTGGAGCGCGTGCTGCCGGCCAGCGTGCCGCC
>JAABPT010000061.1 GCA_011391855.1 Burkholderiales bacterium | reverse complement strand
CGCCCAGATGCCGAGGCTGATCGAGACCGGGAGCTTGCTCTTGATCAGGGTCCACACATCCTGGTTGATCTGGAAGCTGGTGCCGAAGTCGAAACGCGCAAACGAACTCACGGTGAGCCAGAAGCGCTCCAGCGGCGGCTTGTCGAAGCCGTAGAGCTTCTTGATCGCCTCGATCTGCACCGCGTCGAGCTCGCCGCCATGGCCGCTCTCCTGGTTCTTCTGACGCAGCTCCGAGATGGCCTGCTCGACCGGCCCGCCGGGAACGAACTGGATCAGGATGAAGGTGGCGGTCAGCACGCCCAGCAAGGTGGGCAGCATCAGCAGCAGACGCGTCGCGATGTAGCGGGTCATGGTCTGGCCTGGCCTGGGCGGCCGTCCGGCTCGCTCCACCAGTTCACGATCGGCCAGGGATTGGCGTTGTTGTTGTCCGATGTGGCGGTGAAGTAGCGCGGCGCGCGCGTCGGTATGCCAAAGCGGTCCCACCAGGCCACATGGAAACCCGGCCGCCGCGACCAGGGAATGACATAACGCTGCTGCATCAGCACGCGGTCGAAGGCGTGCGCCGCGTCGAGCAGTTGCGGCATCGTGGCCGCCTCGGCCATTGCCTGCATCGCCGCGTCGAGCGCCGGGTCGCGGGTGCCGCCGGCGTTGGACGAGCCTTCTTTGTCCGCCTGGTCACTGCCGTAGAGCGTCTTCAGCCACGTCGCCGACGGCAGCAGGAACTCGCCGAAATTGAGCTGCGTGATATCGAAATCGTAGGTGTCAAGCCGTTTGATGAAGAGTGCAAAGTCGACCTGCCGCAGCGTGGCGCGTATGCCAAGCTTGGCCAGGTTGACCAGCCAGGGCTCGAGCGATGCGGCAATGTCGGCGTCGTTGTTCAGCAACTCGATGCTGAACACCTGACCCTGGGCATTGCGCAGCAGCTTGTCGGCGCCGGGCTTCCAGCCGGCCTGCGCCAGCAGGTCGCGGGCGCGCTTCAGGTTGTCGCGCAGGGCCGTCGCACCCGTGTCGGTGCGCGGGTTCTGGTACGGCGGGCCGAATACTGCCGCGGGCAGCTGGGCCCGGTAAGGCTCGAGGATCGCCAGCTCGCCAGGCGATGGCAGGCCGGCAGCCGCGAAGTCCGAGTTGCTGAACGCGCTGTCGATGCGCGCAAACAGGTTGAAGCTCTGCGCGTTCATCCACTCGAAGTCGAACGACAGCTGCAGCGCTTCGCGCACGCGGATATCCTGAAAAATGGGACGTCGCAGATTGAGCACCAGCGATCGCACGTACGCGCCTTGCCCCATCGGCAGCACCTTGGCAACGATCTGGCCGGGGCCGAACTTTGATCCCTTGTACTGCCGGCCCCAGCGCTTGAGGTTGGTTTCCCAGTACAGGTCGATGTCGCCCGCCTTGAAGGCCTCGAACTGGATCGCGTGGTCGGCGTAGTAGCGGTAGACGATCTTGTCGAAGTTGTAGAAGCCGCGGCGCGCGCCCTCGTCGCGGGCCCAGTAGTTCGGGTCGCGCACCAGGTCGAGGCGGCGCCCCGAGTAAGTCTTGGCGACGAGGTAGGCGCCGGTGGTGATGGGGACGTCGTCGATGATCTTGTCGAAGGGCTTGGTCTTGCCGTCGGGGCCCATGCCCCACTTGGGCGAGAACACGGGCAGCGTTGTGCCGAGCGCATAGATCGTCTCGCGGCTGCGCCCGGCCAGCTCGAAACGCACGGTCAGCGCGTCGACGATGACGGCGCGCTTCACCTTGGCGAAACGTGCCGCAAAGCTGGGGTCGGCCTTGTCGCTGGTGACGGCTTCGAACGCGTACTTGATATCGGCGGCGGTGACCGGATCGCCGTTATTGAAGCGCGCGCGTGGATTGATTCGAAAGCTGACCGAGGACAGGTCGGGCGCGACCTGGATCGCTTCGGCCACCAGCGCATACATGACGCCGGCCTCGTCCTGGCTCGGGTCGAACAGCGTTTCGAAGCAGAAGAAGTGACTGCCGAAGGCCACGCTGCCCTTGAGCAGATAGGGGTTGAGTCGCGTGAAGCTGGAACGCCGGTCGGGGTTGCCGAGGTTGAGCGTGCCGCGCTTCGGCGCGTCGGGGTTCACATAGTCGTAGTGAGCGAAGCCTGCAGGGTACTTTGGCTCGCCGAAGACGGCGAAAGCATGCGACCAGACGGTGTCGGCCGGTGCCGATACTCCAGCCGATGCACTGATGGCTGCTACTTCAGGGCGCGCCGCGCCGGCATGAAGGCTGGCCACAGCGCCACCGAGAATGACCGTACACATCAAGTGATGCCTGAGTCGCCTCATGTCTTCTCCAAGACCGCTGATCCGTGCGACTCAGCCGGCGTGCGAATGTACGGGCAATTGCTCCGCACTGACAGCAATTTCGCGCGTGCGGTCAGCCTTGAGCTAGAGCGTGCGCTTTCGTGTCCGCGTGGTTGAACTCATCGCTGTCTGAACGCCCGTGTCGAAGCAAATCGGCTTCCCTGCTGGTGACGGAATCGGCGCCGTAGCGCCACGAGCGCATGCAGCTGACACCCGGCGAGCAGAGCCCGCCGGGACCCAGTCAACTACTGCTTGTCTTTCGGCTGCGTGAACTGCGGCAGCCTCATGCCCGGCATCCCGACCTTGACCTTCGCGACGTTGGGGTTCGGATCGCCCGGGTTCAGGAGCGCCCCGCCAAGGAATAGCGTCGAGCTTTCGCGACCGAAGCCGAATACCGGGCTGGCCGGCAGCAGGGTGGACCCGGTGGATCCGCGCAACTGCTCCGTGCTGATCACGATCTCGACTTTTCCGTCCGGACTCACGCGCAACACGTTGCGGCTGGAACCATCGAACGCATCCCACTCCTCGTACCCGAGGTTCGTGACCCACAGGTTGCCCTGGACGTCGAACTGGTGCCCGTCCGGATGTCCGAGACCCACCGCAAACAGGCGCGGGATACCAGCGCGGCCGTCCTTCTGGATCGGGATCTCGATCATGGTGCCGGTGTCCAGGTTGTTGACCCAGAGGCTGTCCTTGCGATACGCGATGCCGTCGACACCCACCTGATTCAACGACTCGGGCCTGGCCTTCAATAGGTCATCCCGGACCCAGAGTTCCGCGCCCTGCGCCCCGAGGCGCCACACCTCGCCCTGAGCGGACTCGGTCACGTAGAGGTTGCCTTTATCGTCGAACGCCAGGGCATTCGGAATCGACCCGCCGCACGTGCCTGTCGTCACCGGCATCGGAAACGCCAGTGTGGGTTGACCGCTGGCATCAACGCGCCACACGCCATTCAGATCGGCCCTGTTGCATCCGACGACGGCCGCGTAGACGCTGTGGTCGCCGGCCACGGCCAGGCCGACTAGAAAGATGTCCTCCACGTTGAACCCGAAGTTGGCAAACACGGAGACTTCGCCCTCGGGGGTCATGCGATAGATGATGCCCTCGACCTGGGCTGCGGCGTAGACCTCGTTCCTGGGCGAGATCGCCAGGCCCTCGAGTCCGCCGACGGCGCGTAGATTGCCGAACGGAACTACCGGCCCGATCTTCGGCTTTGGGTCATTGCCGCTTGGCTGTGCGGCAGCAGGAAGAGCAACCCCCGTGACTGCGCACGCGACGATCAAGGCTGCGAGGCGCAGCTTGCGAAGTGGCTGCCTGAAGTGGTCGGCGATCGATATCATTTCTTCTTCTCCAGTTGAAGGAACACAAGAGAGGGGCTACCGCCCCCAAACCCCCGAAAGAGGCCCGAAGCCCACGAAGGGCCGAAGCCTCAACCTGGCCGCCTTCTGCGCGTCACCACCGTCGCACCCAGCGCCAGCAGTGCCAGTGCCAGCGTCTGTGGCTCCGGCACAGAAGGCGGTCACATCGCCGGGGCGCACAGCCACGGCAAAGAACTAGCTGCTCTGCTTGCCGGCGCCGACGTTAAGGCCGTTACCGCAGCGGTAGCCCCACGCGCCGCTGCCCTCCTTGGGCCAAAGTGGCCGGGTAAAAAAATGGGCCTCGCTACGGCAAGAACCGAGGCCCACAGCGGGGCTGCCGGCGCCGACATCGGCTTCACCTGCGTGCCCTGCGTGATTGCGATGCCCGCACTGTGGACTTTTTGCCGCTCCAGGTCTTTGGGGAAACCTTTAAATTTCTGTAGATTCGCAGCGGATGACGAAGAAGAAGAACTCGGGGACAGCGGCATCAACCGGGACCCAAGGCGCCTTGGTCGGCGGCGCCGGAGCGGTTCCCCGCCACGAATTGCGCCGGGATGTTCGGAAGCTGTTGGTGGACGGTGTCCCGGTGCACCTGGGCGGCCGTGCCTTCGACCTGCTGGTGGCCCTGGCCGACCGGGCCGGGCGCGTGACCCACAAGGACGAGTTGTTGCAAGCCGTGTGGCCCGGCAAAATGGTCGAAGAGAACAGGCTGCAGGTGCTCATCAGCGCCTTGCGCAAACTGCTCGGGGCCGACGCCATCCGCACCGTATCGGGTCGCGGCTATCTGCTGGATCTGCCGTTCGAACGCCGCGCAGCGCCAAGGCCGCCGCGGGGCGCACTTGGCGCTGCGCGGCCGGCGACCGCACCGTCGACCCGGCTGCCACATGACCTGCCGCCGCTGATCGGCCGCGACCCCGATCTGCTGGCCTTGCAAGCGCTGTTGGCAAAGCACCGCATCGTCACCGTGGTCGGCCCCGGCGGGGTGGGCAAGACGAGGCTGGCGCTGGCCGCGGCGATGCTGGCGCAGCAGCAGGCTGATGCAGGGGCCGGACCGGTCCATCTGATCGAGCTAGCCGGCGTGGCCGAGGGTGCCCCGGTGGCCGAGGCGGTGGCGCGCGCGCTGGGCATCGGCCTGCCGGGTCTGCAAGCGGCCCCGGCCGAGCTGGTGGACGTGCTGGAGACGCGCGACTTGCTGCTGGTGCTGGACAACTGCGAGCACCGCTTGAGAGAAGTGGGTGAACTGGTGGACGCGCTGGCGCGCCACGCGCCGCGGGTTCGCGTGTTGGCCACCAGCCAGCAGCCGCTGGCCTGCCGCAGCGAGCAGGTGCTTCGCCTGGCGTCACTGGCTGTGCCGCAGGACAGGGCCACGCTTCCCGAAGCCTTGGCCTGCGGCTCGGTGGCCCTGTTGATCGAGCGGGTTCGCAGTCGCGACCCGGCTTTTGCGGTGGATGCCGGCAACGCTGCCGATGCGGTGGCCATCTGCCAGCGGCTCGACGGCCTGCCGCTGGCTATTGAGCTGGCGGCCGCGCGCGTGCCGCTGCTGGGGTTGGCCGGCCTGCGGCAGCGGCTCGGCGAGCACCTGCGTGTGCTGGCCGCCGGCCCGGGGCGTGAGCGCGAGCTGCGCCCCGAGCGGCAGCGCACGCTGCGCGCAGCGATCGAGTGGAGCCACGCGCTGCTGAATGCCGATGAGCGGTGCATCTTTCGGCGGCTGGGTGTGTTTGCGGGCAGCTTCTCGCTGGCCGCGGCCGAAGCCGTGGCAGCGGACTCCGCAGACGGCGACACCGACACGCTGGAACCGCTGCAGGCGCTGGTGGACAGGTCGCTGGTGCTGCGGGTCAGCGACGGCGCACGCCTGCGCCTGCTGGACAGCACGCGTGCATTCGCCCTGGAGCAGTTGGACACCGCTGGAGAGAAAGGGCGGGTGATGCAGCGCATGTGTGCCGCGCTGCTACCGGTCTTCGAGCTGAGTGCCGAACAGCGCGCCCAACCCGCCGCCGGCGAAATGGCGCAGACGCGCGCGGCGGACATTGGCAACCTGCGCGCCGCACTCGACTGGCTCGGGTCGCAGCCGACGATGGCGCTGCAACACGTGCAGCTGGCCGGAGCAGCGGCCTGGATCTGGCCGCGGGTCGGCCTGCGGCTGGAAGGACTGCGGCGCTGCCGCGACGCGCTGGAGCGTGTCGACGCCACCACGCCGGCCGCGCTGGAAGCCCGTCTACAGCTGGGCTACGCGCGCCACGCGTTTCGCCGCGCGACGACAGAAGACTGCGCAGCGGCCGAGCGTGCGGCTACGCTGTACGCGCAGCTCGACGACCGGCTGGCCCGCTTCATGGCCTACAGCAGTCTGGCCCACATGCGTGCCCTGCGCGGCGAAGAGGCACCCACCATGGCCGCGCTGGAGGCCATGGCCGATGCGTTTGATCCTGCCGGCAGCCCGATCCAGTGGGGGACCCACTTGTTTACCACCGGCCACGCGCTAGGCCAGTTTGGTCGCCTGGAAGAAGCGCTCGCGGTGGGTGAGCAAGCGCGCAGGGTGGCCGCTGGGCTGCCCGCGAACATGTCTGCGCAGGCCTTGCTGGGCCTGGCCAGCGCGCAACTCCATGCGCTGGCTGGCCGCTTCGATCTAGCGCTGGGGCAAGCCCAGCGCGGTCTGGACGCGGCGCGGCGACTAAGTGCCAGTGGCCGCATCGGCATGTTGCTGGGCGACATGGCCACCTACCTGAGCGAGCTGAACCGGCTCGACGAGGCCGCGGTCCATGCGCGTGAAGCGGTTGATGTGCGCTCGAAGGACGGAACGCTGTGGCTGCAGTTGGACCAGCTGGCGCAGCTGGCCAGTGCGCGCGGGCGGCTGCGCGAAGCAGCGCTGGCCCTGGGCCGCGCCGAAGTACACAACGCCTGGCGCCCCGGGCGGCGCGAAGCCGCGCTGCGGCGGCCGTTTGAGCTTGCCAGCGCAGCGGTGCGCGAAGTCTTCACAGCGGGCGAGTTGAAGGGGATCTACACGCAAGGTGCAGCGATGGGGGATGTGGAAGTGGCGCGGCTGACCCTGGATGACCCTGTGACCGCGAATGCGCCGGCTCCGTTTGCTGCTTGACGACGGCAGGAGGACGGTGGTTGTTCTCCGGCTCTTGGCTTGACGTGCGCCCCGCCGCCATTCGGTTGATCATTCGCGGCAAGCGACCCGTCGGGTCCGAGATGTAACCCCGCTCGCCGCCTGGCGAAGGGTTCGCCGCGTTGGCTTGATGCGAAGGAAGCGGGATGAATGCGGACTTTTGGAAAGTTGCCCCGGTCCTGATGGGAGCGCTGCTCATGGGCACGGCGGCGGCCAAGACCGTGCGCTACCCGGCGCGCGCCGAACCTCCATTGCCTAGGCTCAAGGCTCATCCTCGCGCGCCTTGGGTAGGGTACCGTCCTGCATGCGCATCGCACGTAGACGACCGGCACCTTTCGGGCGATGAGTCCAGGGACGCGAATGTCGCCAACGGGTCGGTCAGCGACAGCAGGGTGAGCGATCTTGCCGCCCGATAGCTGACCCCCAAGTTCAGCGACCGGATAGCCGACGTCCGCGGTCGGCAGTGACCGACCCTTCGGCGACATACGATGTCCTGAACTCGGCGCCCCGAAGCAGCCGGTCGTATTCGTGCCGTGGCCCCCCGAGGGTGGCCCTGTAGCAGCGGCCGCGGCGGCGCCGTCACGCTGATCCAGCGCTTCGGGTCTGCCGCCAACCTGAACATCCACCTGCACTGCCTGGTGCTGG
>JAABPT010000060.1 GCA_011391855.1 Burkholderiales bacterium | reverse complement strand
CCAGCCCGAGCGGCTGGTGCTTGCCTGGGGCGGCGACTTCAAGGCGCCGCAGTAAGGCAGCGCGGTCTTGCTCCCTCTCCCGCTCGCGGGCGAGGGAGTCAAGGCATCTGCAGCGCGCGCAGCTTGCGGTACAGCGAGCGTTCGCTGATGCCCAGGGTGCGCGCCAGGTCGGCGCGGCTGCCGCGGTGGGCGGCCAGTTGGGCGCGCAGGGTTTCGGTCTCGACCTCGCGCAGTGACCGCGGCGCCGGTTGCGCATCTGGCCCTGGACCCGGCGCCGCCGGCCGGCTGGTTCGCCCGACCCGCGGCGCCGTGCCCAGCGCCCGCTCCACGTGCGTGCGCTCCACCACCGCGCCGTCGCACAGCAGTGCCGCGCGTTCCAGCACGTTGCGCAGTTCGCGCACATTGCCGGGGAAGGCGTGCTCGGCCAGCCGCTGCAGCGCGCCGGCCGACAGGGCCAGCCGCCGTTCGGGGGCCACGCGCGCGAGCAAGGCTTCGGCGAGCAGCGGGATATCTTCCGCGCGTTCGCGCAGCGCCGGCAGCCGGATCGGAAAGGTGGCCAGCCGGTAGTACAGGTCCTCGCGAAAGCGCCCGTCGGCCACCATCGCCGGCAGGTCGCGGTGCGTGGCGGCGACCACGCGCACGTCGGTGCGGCGCAGTTCGGTGCTGCCCACACGGCGGTAAGTGCCGCTTTCCAGCAGCCGCAGCAGTTTCACCTGCATGCCCGGCGGGATGTCGCCCACCTCGTCCAGGAACAACGTGCCGCCGCTGGCCGATTCCACCAGGCCCACCTTGGCTGCGCTGGCGCCCGTGAAGGCGCCGCGTTCGTGGCCGAAGACTTCGCTTTCGAACAGCGTCTCGGCCAGGCTGGCGCAGTCCACCACCACCAGCGGCGCGGCGGCGCGCGGGCTGGCTTCGTGCACGGCGCGCGCCACCAACTCCTTGCCGGTGCCCGACTCGCCCAGCAGCAGCACGCTGGCTCGCGACGGCCCCACGCGCGCCACCAGCTCCAGCATCTGCTGAAAGGCGGGCGCGCGGCCGATCAGCCCCTGCGCCGCGGCCTCGCCTTGCGCCACGCGCAGCGGCTCCATCTTCTCCACGAACCAGGCCTGCTCGTCGCTGGCGTCGCGCAGCGGCACGAGTTCGATATTCACATAGGCCTCGCCCTGCGGCGTGTGGTGCAGGTGCAGCACACGTTCGCGTTGGCCCGATTCGCGGGCGCGCGCCAGCGGGCAGCTCTCGCCGGCCTGGTCGCAGGGCACGGCGTAGCGGTGCGAGACCTCGTAGCAGGTGCGCCCCACCACCGACCCGTGCGGCGCGAACTGGCGCCGGTAGGCTGCATTGGCGGCCAGGATGCGGTACTGGCGGTCGAACAGGATGTGCGGCTCGCTCAGGCCTTCCAGGTAGGACACCAGTTCAGGCAGGACGTGGGTCATGGTGTCAGCGGTGCCGAACGGCTTGCTGCGCCGGCGTTCAGGAAGCGGGCTTGACCATGGGCCAGCCGCGCCGCGCCCATTCGCTCATGCCGCCGCTCACGTAGCGCACATGCCCGTAGCCGCGCTCGCGCAGCGCCTGCAGCGTGGCCTTGGAGCGGTTCTGCGTATTGCAGATCAGCAGCACCGGCTGCGCCGGATCCTGCGGGATCTCGCCCAGGCGGGCGCCGAGCTGGCGCATGGGCAGCAGTTGCGCGCCGGCGGCCACGCCGGTGGCGTGCTCGACCGGTTCGCGGATGTCGATCAACAGCGCGCGGCCGGCTTCGAATTCGGCGCGTGCGGTTTCCAGGCTCACCACGTCGGCGTCGGCGACGGCGGGGCTGCAGCCGGCCGCGGCCAGGCCCGTGGCCAGCAGCGCCACCGCCACGGTGCGCCGCCGCGGCAGCAAGGGCAGAGGGGAGTTCTTCATAGGATGGGGGGTTCGGGTCAGAACGAAATCGGGCTCCGTGGCCCTGGCAAGCCATCTCGGCTGCCATTCATCAGTCTACGCTTATGTAATGTCCCCAGCGGGGCGGCGTCCACTCAGGCGGCCCGGTTCCTGGCCCGCGTGGCCCGCGCTCAGCCGGTTGGCAAGCATATGACATTGTGGCAGTAAGGCGCCATATTGGCAGTCATTGGCAGTTCGAATATGGCAGGGATTTGGCGTCGCTCCAGGCAAGTCCCTGATTCTTCAGGCGTTTTCGGTCGCCAACTGGCTGGCACGGTCCTTGATACGTAGAAGGGTATGGAGTCCGACCCTCGAGGCCTCGCGCCTGTCGCGAGATGCGCGGCAAGTTGACGGTGGTGCAGATCCGCGCCGACGAACACACCGTCCATTGATCCTCCGAACGCCACGCCACAAGGAAACCCAACATGGAACACACGCTTGCCCCTTCGCTGCCGACCGACGGCGCCAACGACCCCGAGCGCCGGCAATGGCTGCTGGCCACCGCGGGTGCCGGCGGCGTGGCCGCGGTGGCCACCGCCGTGCCCTTCGTTTCCACCTTCGCACCCAGCGAACGCGCCAAGGCCATGGGCGCGGCGGTGGAAGTGGACATCGCCGACATTCCGCCCGGCGGCAGCAAGACCGTGGAATGGCGCGGCAAGCCGGTGTGGGTGGTGCGCCGCACGCCCGAGATGCTGGCCGCGCTGAAGGGCCATGAATCGGAACTGGTGGATCCGCAGTCGCTGAAGGACCAGCAGCCCGAGGTCGCGCGCAACGAGACGCGCTCGGTCAAGGCCGAGGTCTTCGTGGCGGTGGGCATCTGCACCCACCTGGGCTGCTCGCCCACGGCGGTGCCGCAGGGCAGCGGCAACCCCAGCGTCGGGGCCGGTTGGCCGGGCGGCTATTTCTGCCCCTGCCACGGCTCCACCTTCGACGGCGCCGGCCGTGCCTACAAGAACAAGCCCGCGCCGACCAACCTGGAAATCCCGCCGTACCGCTACCTGAGCGCCACGCGCATCCTCATCGGCGACGACGCCGCGGCCTGAAGGAGCCTGCAGCCATGGTCGGATCATCTTTCTGGCCGCAGCGCTGAAGCTGTTGCATCGAGCGGCGCCATGCATTTCCGACTGCTGCACGACGAGGCCAGCGGGGCCGTGAGCTACCTGCTGGCCGACCTGGACGCCGGCGAGGCGGTGTTGATCGACCCGCGCGGCGCAGACGTGCCGGTGCTGGCCGCCATGCTCGACGAACAGCGGCTGAGCCTGCGCTGGGTGGCGAGAACGCACGAGCACGACGCCCTGCAGCCGGGCGAGGCCGAGGCCGTTGCGGCCCTGGGCGCACCCATCGTCGTGCACCATGCACCCGCCGGTTGCGGTGGGGTGCTGCCCTTCGGCCACGAACATCTGCGCGTATGGGCCACACCCGGCCACACCGCCGGCTGCCTGAGTTACCTGTGGCGCGACCGCCTCTTCTGCGGCGGCTTGCTGGCGGTAGACGCCTGCCCCTGGCAGCCGCGCCCGGCGTTACCCGAAGCGCTGTGGGACAGCGTCACGGGGAGCGTCTTCACGCTGCCCGCCGAAACGCTGCTCTTCTGTGGCCACGCCCGGCAGGCGCGTGCCGTGTCCAGCGTGCTGGAGCAGCGGCGCTGGCACCCCTGGTTCGGCGGCGCCACGCGTGACACTTTCCTGGCGCGCGTGCGCGAACTGCCGCCCACCCCCGCCGTCGATGAGGCCCGCACGCCATGAAACCGACCACGAACTCCCCCCGCGTGACCGTGCTCGGCGCCGGCTTCGCCGGCCTGTCGACGATCCGCGAACTGCGCCGGCGCGATGCCAGCGTTCGCATCACGCTGGTGGCACCGCGCGCCGAACTGCATTACCTGCCCGGCATCATCTGGATCCCCAGCGGCCTGCGCACGCGCCAGGACCTGGTGGTGCCGCTGGACAACTTCCTGCGCCGCATGGACGTGGACTTCCACCCGGCCGAGGTCACCGGCCTGGGCGACGGCGGCCGCACGGTGCTGACCACGCTGGGCGAAGTGGCCAACGACGCGCTCGTCATCGCCACCGGCGGCCGCTTCATCAAGAAGCTGCCGGGCATCGAGCATGCGATCACGCCCTGCGAAGGCATCGCGGCGGCCGAGCGCATCCGCGACCGCCTGAAGGAAATGCAAGGCGGCAACATCGCCGTGGGCTTCGCCGGCAACCCCAACGAGCCGACGGCAGTGCGCGGCGGGCCGATGTTCGAATTCCTGTTCGGCATCGACGAACAGCTCAAGCGCGAAGGCCGGCGCGAGCGCTTCGAGATCACCTTCTTCAATCCGTCTACCGAGCCCGGCAACCGCCTCGGCCCGAAGGCGGTGCAGTACCTGCTGGCCGAGATGGCACGGCGCGGCATTCGCACCCACCTGGGCCACAAGCTCCAGCGCATCGAGGCCGGCCAGGTGGTCAGCGAAGGCGGCAGCTTCGCAGCCGACCTCGTGCTCTTCATGCCCGGCATGACCGGCAATCTGTGGTTCGACGCCACCGACCTGCCGCGCTCGCCCGGCGGCCTGCTGCAGGCCGACGCGCACTGCCGCGTGCCGGGGCGCGAACGCATCTACGTGGCGGGCGACTCGGGCAGCTTTCCCGGCCCCGACTGGATGCCCAAGCAGGCGCACATGGCCGACCTGCAAGCCGCGGCCGCTGCCGCCAACCTGCTGGGCGACCTGCAGGGCCGGCCGTCGAACGAGAGCTTCAAAGTCGAACTGATCTGCATCGTCGACGCCATCGACCACGGCACGCTGATCTGGCGCACGCCGCAGCGCAACTGGCTGCTGCCGTCGAGCCGGCTGCTGCACTGGGCCAAGCGCGGTTTCGAACGCCGCTATCTGCACCAATACCGCTGACACCACCAGGAGACGGACATGCATCTACCCGGGCACCCGCATGGCGCAGAGCCCGCCACCTTCGACGCCACGCGCCGCCGCTGGCTGCAGGCGCTGGCCGCCCTGCCCGTGGCCGCGGGTGCCAGCGGCACCGCCACGCCGGCGCGCGCCAGCGTCAAGACCAGCGCCCGCATCGTCATCGCCGGCGGCGGCCTGGGCGGCATCGCGGTGGCCAACCGGCTGTCGCGGTTGCTCGACGGCGCGAAGATCATCCTCGTCGACCGCAAGGAGGAGCACAACTACCAGCCCGGCTATACGCTGGTGGCCACCGGCGTGTGGCCGGTGGAGAAGGTGCGCGACCGCAATGCCGACTTCCTGCCCGACGGCGTGCAGTGGGTGAAGGAAGCGGTGGTCGAATTCGACCCCGAGGCCAGGATCGTCACCACCAACGGCGGCCGCCAGATTCCCTACGATTACTTGGTGGTGGCCACGGGCGTGCAGCTCGACTATGCGCAGATCGACGGCATGGACGTGGGCGCCATCGGCAGCAACGGCCTGGCCAGCGTTTACGCCGGCCCGCAGGCGGCGCAGGCCACCTGGGCGGCAATGCAGGCCTACGTGCGGACGGGCGGGCAGGCCTTGATGACGCTGCCGGCCACGCCGCTGAAGTGCGCCGGCGCGCCGCTGAAGATGACTTTCATGCTGCGCGACCGGCTGCAGCAGGCCGGCATGCTGGACCAGACACGCATCAGTTTTCAGTCGGCGCTGGGGAACGTGTTCGGCGTCAAGGTCGTCAACGACAACGTGCTGCAGCGCTGGCAGGCGCTGGGCATCGCCGTGGAATTCAACCACCGGCTGGCGGCCATCGACATCGGCGCCAGGCGCGCCACCTTCGCCACGCCCGAGGGCGAAACGGTGGAGAAGCCCTACGACTTCATCCACGTGGTACCGCCCATGCGCGCCTGCGACTCCGTGAAGAACAGCCCCCTGGCCTGGCAGGAAGGGCCCTTCGCCGCCGGCGGCTGGCTGGAGGTGGACAAGACCACGCTGCAGCACCGCCGCTACCCCAACGTGTTCGGCATCGGCGACATCAACGGCACGCCGCGCGGCAAGACCGCGGCCACGGTGAAGAAGAGCGCGCCCATCGTCGCGCACAACCTGGTGCAGGCGATCGCCGGCCGCCCGCCCGACGAGGCCTTCGACGGCTACACCTCGTGCCCGCTGATCACGCGCGAAGGCTCGGCGATGCTGATCGAGTTCGACTACGAAGGGCGGCTGACGCCTTCGCTGCCGCTCATCGAGCCGCTGCAGGAGAGCTATTTCGCCTGGCTCATGAAATACCGCATGCTCAAGCCAGCCTACCTGGCCGTGCTCAAGGGCCGCGTCTGACGCGCAGCCGTCGCAGGAAACGAGGAGAGCCACCATGTACGAGATCTGGCTGGTGATGAATATCGTGTGGGAGATCGCGCTCGGCATCTGGCCGCTGCTGCTGGCCGCCGCCGGGCTGTGGCTGGTGGTGATGGTGGCCGCGCTGCGCCGCCGCGGCGCGCGCTGGCTTGCCGGCCTGCCGCTGGCGCTGGGCGTCGGCGCTGTGGTCACGCTGGCGGCCGTGCTGTGGGTGCCGGGCTGGAACAAGTCGGCGCTGTCCGAGATGGGCTACTGGGTCGACTGGGCCAATCTGCTGGGCGTGGCGGCGGGCTTCGGCGCCTTGGCCATGGCTTTCGCCTGGCCGCTGTCGGCCATGCGGCAGGCCGCGGCGCACTGAGGCCTGCGGCCTGATGCCGGGCGACCGCGCGCACCGTTTCCTGTTGCACCGGCTGCGCGCCCCGCGGCTGGCGCATGGGCGCACGCCGGCCGACCTGGGCCTTGTCGCCGAGACGGTGCGCCTGCGAGCGGCGGGCGGCAAGTCGCTTTTCGCCTGGTACGTGCCGGCGCCCGGGGAGTGCCCGGCGCCGGCCGTGCTGCTGATGCACGGCTGGGGCGCCAATGCCGCGCTCATGCTGCCGGCGGCGCCGCCGCTGCATGCGGCGGGCTTCGCCGTGCTGCTGCCCGACGCGCGCTGCCACGGTGCCAGCGACGACGAGGAATTCAGTTCGATGCCGCGTTTTGCCGAGGACATCGGCGCCGGCCTGGACTGGCTGCGCGCGCAGCCCGCGGTCGAAGCGGCGCGGCTCGCGGTCGTCGGCCACTCGGTGGGTGCCGCCGCGGCGCTGCTGGCCGCCACGCAGCGCGAAGACATCCGCGCCGTCGTCAGCCTGTCGGCCTTCGCGCACCCGGCCGAGTTGATGCGCCGCTGGCTGCACGAACAGCACCTGCCCTGGTGGCCGCTGGGCTGGGCCGTGGCCCGCCACGTGCAACGCGTGATTGGCGCACGTTTCGACGATATCGCCCCGCTGGCCACGCTGCCGCGCGTGCGCTGCCCCGTCTTGCTGGTGCACGGGCGGCACGATGAAACGGTGCCCTACGCCGACGCCGAACGCCTTCGCGTTGCCAGCGGCGGCCGCGCCGAGTTGCTGCCAGTGCACGCCGGTCATGACCTGGGCGAGGCGCTGGGCCCGCATGCGGGTGCCATCGTCGGCTTCCTGCTGTCGGCGCTGCTCCCGAGCGTGGCATAGCCACCCTGGCCACCCCAGCGCCGGGCTGCAGCAGCGGACT
>JAABPT010000059.1 GCA_011391855.1 Burkholderiales bacterium | reverse complement strand
GCGCCTTCTCGATCTGCTTGCGCGTGGCGGCGGGCTTGTAGACGGGCAGCGGCTCGTAGCTGTCGATGTCGAATTCGATCTCGGCCATCTGCACGTCGAAGGGCAGATCGATCAGCACCGGGCCCGGGCGGCCGCAGCGCATGAGGTGGAATGCCTGCTGGAAGGCGCGCGGCACCAGCGCCGGTTCGCGCACGGTGACGCTCCATTTGGTGACCGGCTTGGAAATGCTCTCGATGTCCACGGCCTGGAAGTCTTCCTTGTACAGCCGCGCCCGCGGTGCCTGGCCAGTGATGCACAGGATGGGGATGCTGTCGGCGATGGCCGAATACAGGCCGGTGATCATGTCGGTGCCGGCCGGGCCGCTGGTGCCGATGCAGACGCCAATATTGCCGGCGCGGGCCCGCGTGTAGCCCTCGGCCATGTGCGAAGCGCCTTCGACGTGGCGCGCCAGGATATGCGCGATGCTCTGGCGCTCGCGCAGCGCGGCGTACAGCGGGTTGATTGCCGCGCCGGGCACGCCGAAGGCCTGGCTCACGCCTTCCTTTTCCATCACCAGCACCGCGGCCATTGCAGCCTTCATCTTCGCCATGTCGTCGTCTCCATCCAGGTTGAAATGCCTGGGTGGATATTCGGGCTGGCGGGCCGGCCGCGGAAGGGGCGCGGGGGCGATATCAGCTATTCCGCCAAGGAATGGCAGGTCTTGCGGTGAACTTCGCAATGCACTAGCGTTCGGTGCCGGCATGAGCCGGGGAAGCAAGGGGCAATCGATGCGCGGTCGTGCTCGACCAGGGTTCGGTGCCGCTGCGGGTGCTGGAGCGTGCGGTGGACGACTGGCTGGCGGTTGCCGGCAAGGCATGATGCGTCATGAACATCCCCATGACGATCTTGGCCAGCCTGCTGGGCGGGCTGACCGCAGCCTGTGCTTCGCAGGCTGTGGGCCCGCCGCCGCAACAGAGCCAGCCGCCGCCGGCTGCGATGTCCGGCTCGCTTGAAGAGGCCGTGCGTGCGGCCCGCGCCGATGCGGCGCGCCGCAGCGGCGTGGCCGCCGAATCGCTGCTGCTGATCAGCGCCGAGGGCGTGACCTGGTCCGACGGCAGCCTGGGCTGCCCACAGCCGGACATGATGTACACGCAAGCGCTGGTGCCGGGCTACCGGGTGAGGCTGCGCGGACCGGCGGGGGAGATGGACTATCACGCCAGCGCGCGCGGGGCGCTGGTTCTGTGCCCGGCGGGGCGGGCGGTGGATCCGTTGCCGGGCGCCAGCCGCATGTGAAGCCCAGAGCGGCGGGCGCCTGCTGCCCGTCGGCGATAAAAAACGCCCCGGGGATCGCTCCGCGGGGCGTGGCACCGGGCACGTGGCCCGGCGGCTGACTTACGTTGTCAGGGCGTGTCAACGCGCACGATGGTCGGGTTCGGCACGCCCGCTGCACCACCGTAGACCACGGACCCCAGGTACTTCGTGCCGGCGGCCAGGCCGATGAAGCTCAGGTCGATGGTGCCGGTGGCGCCGGTGACCGCAGCGGCGGGCGCGGTGACGCCCATGTTGCCCGCGTCGGCCGAGTCGAGCAGCCAGGTGTGCAGCTTGAACGGGCTGCTGCCGACGACACCCCAGCCTTGGACGACGACGGTGTAGTTGCCGGCCGCCGGATTCAGCAGGTTCACTTCTTCGGCCGAGGTGCCGCTGCCGCTGCTGCCCACGATCGCGCCCACGCTGTTGGCAACGCACAGGTCGATGTCGGCGCCCGGCGCGACGTCCGCGTCGAACAGCGCAAACCGCGCGTAGGTCGTGCCGGCAGGAATGACCACGGGGATCAGCCTGGCGTTCGGCGCAGTCAGCGAACAGGCGCCGTCGGTCGGATCGTCGGCCACGCTGTCGGACGTCAGCACGGCCGGCACGAGGCCGCGTGCAGCGGCCGAGAACGCTCCGGTATAGCCGAAGGTCACCGGGTAGGAGATGGCGCCGCCGTTCGACGACACCGCCGCCGGCACGGCCAGTGCCACCGGCCGCACGACGATCGGGCTGCGCACGCTGTAGCCGTCGCCGGTCCAGTAAAGCTGGCCGCCGGTGTAGGCGTTCAGCGCGGCGGTGGTGCGCGTGAAGGTGACGGTGAATTCCTTGGTCTGCCCCGGGTCCAGCGTCAGCGTCGCCGGCGACACGGCCGCCGTGAAGCCGGCCGTGGTCGCTGATGCGGTCACCGTCATCGGCTTGCCGCTGACATTGGTGACGCGCCGCTTGACCGCCTGTACCCCCGCCATGTCGCCGATCGCGATCGAGGCCTGGTTCAGGTCGCTGGCGTCCTTGGAATAACCCGCCGCCCACAGCGCACTGCAGGTGGTTTCCAGACCCTGGGGCTGCGTGGCGCAGATCAAGGCCAACCAGTCGTTGAAGCCCGAGTCGTAGACCAGGCCCGGATCCATCGCACTGTTCGGCTGCACGTGGCCGGCACCCTGGCGGAAGATCAGCACCGGGTTGGTATTCGGTGCCGGCGTGCCGCCGTCGAGCACGTCGCTGCCCGTGGTCATCAGCGCCGACTTGATCATCATCGGCGACCAGCCGGGCTTGGCTTCCTTCATCAGCGCCGCGAGGCCGGCCACGTGCGGGCTGGACATCGAGGTGCCGCTGTAGAGGTCGAAGTCACGTCCACCATTGCCCGGAGGCGCCACGGCGGCCAGGATGTCCTGTCCCGGCGCGATGAGGTCGGGCTTCAGGATGTCGCCGCTGCCGGCGCGCAACGGACCGCGCGAGGAGAACGATGCGGTGAAGGGCGCCGGTTCGCTGTAGACAACAGCCGCCGCGTTGATCGTCGCTGTCGCTCCTGCCGTGGCTGCGTACGCCTTGACGGCAGCCCGGTCGGTGCTCTGCAGGTGGACCGAAGGCACCGCGTGGAAGTCGGCATTCAAGGAACTGACACTCGTGTTCACGAGGATCATGCCGACCCCGCCGGCCTCCTTCACTGCCAGGCTCTTATTCACGCGCGCGGTGACGCCGCGGTCGCAGACAACGATCTTGCCCGCGACCTTGGCGGGATCGAGCACGTTGCCGCCATCGGCGGACGAGTAGCACAGCGCCACCTGCGTCGGATCGGCGCCCGGCAGCCCGGCCGCCGTCGAGTCGATCAAGGGCGCCGGCCCGAACGCGGTCGCGACCGATGCGCCGTAGTACGTGGTGCCGTCACCGAGCGTCACCGAGCCGGTGCCGTTGCGGTTGTGCGTACCGGCGGCCACCGTGGTCAGCCAGGGCCCCGGGTGCGCGACCGTGGAGGTCGTCGGCCCGCTGTTGCCGGCCGAGGCGGCGACGAAGACGCCGGCATCCGCCGCGTACAGGAACGCAATCTCGACCGGGTCACGGAAACTCGTCTGGCTGCCGCTGATCGAGAAATTGATAACGTCGACGCCATCGGCCACCGCCTGGTCGATGGCGGCCACGCTGTCGGTCGAGAAGCACGAGCCGCCGGTCGGGGTCTGCCAGCACACCTTGTAGGCGGCGATGCGCGCCCGCGGCGCGATGCCGCTGACGCTGCCGAAGACCGACGCCGGGCCGGTGGTCGGCACGTTCTGGTTGCCGCCGGCCGTGCTGGCCGTGTGCGTGCCGTGGCCGCCGAAGTCTCGCGGCGAGTTGTACTCAAATGGCAACTGGGCGTCGATGCCCGCATTGCCACCCCAGCCGGCGTTGTAGTAGCGCGCGCCGATCAGTTTCTGGTTGCAGTGCGACGCGGCGAAGGCCTCGCCGGGCGTGCACTTGCCGTTCCAGCCCGGGATCTGCTGGTAGGACAGCTTGCCGTCCTTGCTGGCGTTGCCGTTCGTGCCGGTGCGGTCCGAGAAGCTCAGGCTCTCGGGCCAGATGCCGCCATCGACGATGCCGATGATGACGCCTTCGCCCTTGGTCTTCGACCAAGCGCCGCCTGGCGCCGTGAGGCCCAGGAAGTCAGGCGTCGACGACGTATCCAGGCTGCGCGCCTCGTCCTTCGTCACCGCCACCACGCCCTTGGTCAGCGCCAGCTTCGCGGCCTGCTCGGGGGTCAGCTCGGCGGCGAAACCGTTGAACACGTAGCCGTAGCTGTGCAGCTTGCGCCCGCCGCCAACGCCGTTGAGAAGCGCGTCTTGGCGCGACGCCAGGTAGGCCATGTAGCTGACCACCGCCGGCGCGTTCGGGTCGATCTTCTGGCCCTTCTTCGGCTTCGTGGCCTGCAGGCCCTTGATGCCGCCCTGGTAGGCCGTGACCGGCATGTCGGCCAGTTGCACGATATAGGCGTTGTTGCTCGCCTTGACCTTGCCCTGACTGCTGCCAGCTGCCAGCGCAGAGCCGGTGGCCAGTCCGGCCACGGCTGCGATCAGGGTCAGCGACCGCCATGCGATTCCCGCTTTGATGCTCATATGTATTCCTTGGTGAAGGGTTTTCGTGCGTCGGCGGTGCCACCGGTGCGTGGTTCGCACGGGTGCCGCAGCAGCGTGCGTATTTCACAGCCCAGACCCTTGACGGCTTCCTCGGGCTTTCCCGCGTATTCACGCCACGGCGGGTGTACCCGACCCCTCATCCAGGGGGAGAGGGCCGCGGCAAGGGTCTCCTGCCGCCCCTTTGCCACCCGCTACATTGCCCCCATGGACACCGTCGCCGGCATCCGCCTCTTCATCCGCGTCGTCGAAACCGGCAGCTTCAGCCGCGCCAGCGTCGACCTCGGCATCACCCAGCCCACCGCCACCAAGCACGTGGCGGCGCTGGAAGCGCGGCTCAAGGCGCGGCTGTTCCACCGCAGCACGCGCGGCGTCACCCCCACCGAGGCGGGCTCGGCGTACTACGACAAGTGCAAGCTGATCGCGCGTGAACTCGACGAGGCCGACAACCTGGTGGCGCTGATGCAGTCGCGTGTGCAGGGCAGCCTGCGCATCAGTTCCTCGGTGGCCTTCGGGCGCCGCGTGCTCACGCCGCTGGTGCTGCGCTTCATGCAGCAGCACCCGGGGCTGCAGGTCGACCTGAGCTTCGACGACCGCTACGTGAATCTGGTGGAGCAGGGCGTGGACCTGGCCATCCGCATGGGCCGGCTGGCCGATTCGTCACTGGGCGCGCGCTTCCTGGGGCTGAACCCGTGGCTGCTGGTGGGGGCGAAGGCCTATCTCGCCGAGCACGGCACGCCCAGGCAGCCTGCGGAGCTGGCCGCACACGCGGCGCTGGTCTACAGCACGGTGCAGGGCGACGAGCGCTGGCACTTCAGTGGCGCCGACGGCCACAGCGTTTCCGTGCCCGTGAAGGGCCCGCTGCGCAGCAACAACCTGTCGGCGCTGCTGGCCGCGGCGCGTGCCGGCATGGGCTTGGCCGTGCTGCCGTGGTACGTGGCGCACGACGCGGTGAAGAGCGGCGCCGTGCTGCCGCTGCTGGAGCGCTGGACGCTGCCGGCGCAGGAAATCCACGCCGTCTACCCGTCGCCGCGTCTGGTGCCGACGAAGGTGAGCGGTTTCGTCGACTGGCTGCAGGGGCAGTTCGGCGCGGAGTGGTGGGCGCGGCGCCTGTAGCGCCGCGCCCGGACCTCAGCTTCGGCAGGAAGGCCGGGCCGCCTGAGCCTGGCTCACAGGCCGGCGCACTGGTCTTCCTTGCTTGCCGCACGGTTGCCGTAGCCCGTGGGCGGCGGCGCGTTTTCCTTGCACTGCAGGTTGCCGTTGATGCGGTTGTCGACGACGCTGACCCCGCCCTGGTTGGCGAAGAGCTGGATGTCACCGCTGACGCGATTGCGCGAAGCCGAAACCGGGCCGGTGTTTTCGTCGACGAGGATCGTGCCGCCGACCGTGGCCGCCGTGACGCTGGCCGCGTAGCCCTGCACGATCTGGACCGAGCCGCCGATCAGCGATCGGCCCTCGATCGTGACCGCCCGCGCGCCTTCGGCCTGCACGCTGCCGTTGATGGTGACGCTGTTCGCCGTCAGCGTGGCGCCGGTGCCGACGACCACGTTGCCGTTCAGGCGCGTCTGCGCCAGCACACACGACTTGCCGTCGGGCACGAAGACGTTGTCGAGCGCGATGGCGCCGATGCGGCCGGTGCAGATGCGTTCCTCGGCCAACGCTGGCATGGAAAGGAAGACGCCAGCGGCGAGTGCGATCGACGCCGACAGGGGATGGATGTTCATGGGAGGCTCCTTCGGTTGCGTAGGGTGGGTGATGCGGACTTCGTCTTCCGCAACCCACAGAGCCTCGTTGCGCCGCGCAGATACATGGCCGGTGGATCGTTTGCGCGATGCGCCGCGGCCACCTGCCGCCGCGGCCACCCAGCCGGTGACGGCGCGCGTGACCGCGTTTCTTTCGACAGGCGAATGGAAAGACAAGGAAAGACAAAGCAGCGCGGGCCGACCCGCGAAGGGCCGGCACCGCTGCGGGAATCACGTCCGCAGCCGCTGCAGCGGGGGCACGCGCCTCAGGGGCAGCGTGTCGATGGCTGGTTCTCGTCGAGCAGCGCGCCGCGCGCGTCCACGCGCCTGAGCCCACTGCCGCAAAGCCGGGCACTGCGGTCCTGCAGCCGCTGGGTCACGTCGACGGGTTTCCAGTCGGGCTGCTGGGCACGCAGCAGTGCGGCAACGCCGGCCGCCAGCGGCGCGGCCATCGAGGTGCCGCTCCAGACCGCGTAGCCGCCACCGGGCACGGTGCTCGTGAGTCCCTCGCCCGGCGCGGCGATCATGACCCAGCTGCCGCGATTGGAAAAACCGGCGATGCGCGAGGCCTGGGTGCTGGCGGCCACCGACAGCGCACCCTCGGCGCGCTCGGCCGCCGGGTACTGCAGTTCCCAGGCATTGCCGCCGTTGCCGGCCGCGGCGGTGACCACGGAACCGTAGTGCAGGTTGCAGCGCTCGCGATCGCCGTTGAAGCCGGGGTCGCCATAGTCGTCGTCGTCTTCATCGTCGTCGTCGTCGCTGCAGGTCACCAGCTCCACCACCTTGTCGAGCAGCTTCGTCGGCGTCGTCGTGCCCAGGCTCAGGTTGATGACCTGGGCGTGATCGGGCGTGGCCGGGTTGCCGTCCGGGTCGGCCGCGTGCAGCAGGGCCTCGGCGACGCTCCAGATATTGCCGCGGCCCTGCGGGTCGAGCACGCGCAACGGCAGGATCGCCGCTCCAGGCGCCACCAGGGCCACCAGGCCGGCGACGTGCGTGCCATGGCCAAAGGCTGCGTCGGCCGCCGTGCCGCGCTCGGAGGGGTCGGTGTCGTTGTCGACAAAGTCGAAACCGCGCTGCAGGCGGCCGTGCAACGCCGGATGCGCGAAGTCGACGCCGGTGTCGATGACGGCCACGGTGACGCCGCTGCCGTTGCTCACCGCATGGGCGGCGGCCAGGCCCAGTTGTTCGGGCGCCCACTGGGCCAGGTAATCCGCCTGGTTGCCGATGGCCCAGACGCTGCGCTTGCGCGCCTCGGGGTCGCGTACGCGCAGGTTCGGCTCGGCGCAGGCCACGCGGGCATCGGCGT
>JAABPT010000058.1 GCA_011391855.1 Burkholderiales bacterium | reverse complement strand
GCACCGGCGGCCGGCGCTGCGGATGTGGCGCCGCGGTTGCGCCCAGGATGCTGCGCCCAGGATGCCGCGGCTTGACTAAACTCGGGGCATGCGCCCCGTGCCGGTCGGCGCACCTCACAGGAGCCGACATGAACAAAGCCATCGATCCCGCCCTGATGCAGGCCGCGGAGGCCATCGGTTCGACGCCGTCCACCGGCCTGGAAGCCTGGTGGATGCCTTTCACGGCCAACCGGCAGTTCAAGCAAGCGCCGCGGCTGCTGGCGCGCGCATCAGGCATGCATTACTGGGACGTGCACGGCCGCCAGATCCTGGACGGCGTGGCCGGCCTGTGGTGCGTGAATGCCGGCCATACGCGGCCGCGCATCGTGCAGGCGATCCAGCAGCAGGCCGCGGAGCTGGACTTCGCGCCCACTTTCCAGATGGGGCACCCCAAGGCGTTCGAGCTGGCCGAACGGCTGGCGCAGATCGCACCGGCAGGCATGAACCGGGTGTTCTTCGCAAATTCGGGTTCCGAGGCGGTGGAGACGGCGCTCAAGATGGCGCTGGCCTACCACCGCGTGCGCGGCGAAGGCACGCGCACGCGACTGATCGGCCGCGAGCGCGGCTACCACGGCGTCAATTTCGGCGGCATCTCGGTGGGCGGCATGGTCGGCAACCGCAAGACCTTCGGCCTGGCGGTGGCCGGCGTGGACCACTTGCGCCACACGCACGACCCGGCGCGAAACGCCTTCAGCATGGGCCAGCCGCTGCACGGTGCCGACTTTGCCGACGACCTGGAGCGCCTGGTGGCGCTGCACGACGCGAGCAATATCGCCGCCGTCATCGTGGAGCCGGTGGCCGGCTCCACTGGCGTGCTGGTGCCGCCGCAGGGCTACCTGCAGCGCCTGCGCGAGATCTGCACCCGGCACGGCATCCTGCTCATCTTCGACGAGGTCATCACCGGCTTCGGCCGCACAGGGCAGCCGTTCGCGGCGCAGACCTTCGGCGTGGTGCCGGACATGATCACCTGCGCCAAGGGCATCAGCAACGGCTGCGTGCCGATGGGCGCCGTGCTCGTGCGGCAGGACCTGCACGACGCCTTCATGACCGGGCCGGAGCAGATGATCGAGTTCTTCCACGGCTATACGTATTCGGCACACCCGCTGGCCTGCGCTGCGGCGCTCGGCACGCTGGACACGTACGCCGAAGAAGGCCTGCTCACGCGCGCCAGTGAACTGCAGGACTATTTCGCACAGGCCGTGCATTCGCTGAAGGGTGAGCCCAACGTCATCGACATCCGCAATATCGGCCTCGTGGGCGGCATCGAACTGACACCGCTGCCGGGCGAGCCCACCAAGCGCGCCTTCGGCATCTTCCTGGACCTGTACGAGAAGGGCCTGCTGGTGCGCACCACCGGCGACACGGTGGCACTGTCGCCGCCGCTGATCATCGAGCGCAGCCAGATCGACCAGATCGTGGACCTGCTGCGCGGCGCCATCCGGCGCGCGGCCTGAGGCGCGGGCCGACCGACCCGGCGAGCCGCCGCATCCGCGGGCGCAGCCCGTGAGTCCATGCCCTTGCTCGACACCGACCGCGAACTGGCCCGCGACTCCTACTACGCCGCCACGGCCCGGCGTGAACAGTCCTTCCCGGCACTGGCGGGCGACGTGCATTGCGACGTGGCCATCGTCGGCGGCGGGCTGGCCGGCCTGTCGGCGGCGATCGACCTGAAGCGCCGCGGCTTCGACGTCGTGCTGCTGGAAGCGCGCGAAGTCGGCTTCGGCGCCAGCGGCCGCAATGGCGGCCAGGCTATCCACGGCCTGGCCTGCGACCAGGAAACCATCGAACGGCAGCTCGGCCTGGACGCCGCGCGTCAGGTGTGGGCGATGTCCATCGAGGCGCTGGACCTGCTGCGAGAGCGCATGCAGGAGCACGCGATCGACTGCGATTGGCGCAGCGGCTACCTTGGACTGGCCACCAGCGCCGGCAAGGGTCGCGCGCTCCAGGACTGGGCAGAGCGCACCGAAACGGTGTATCGCTACCCACTGCAGCGCATCGGATCGGACGCGATTGGCCGCTGGATCGCCAGCCCGCGTTACCACAGCGGCATCTTCGATCCGCGTTCGGGCCACCTGCACCCGCTGAAATTCACGCTGGGCCTGGCGCGTGCGGCAGCGGCGGCGGGCGTTCGCCTGCACGAGCACACGCCGGTGCTGGCGCTGGAACAGGGCGAGCGGCCGGCGCTGCGCACGGCTGCCGGAATGGTGCATGCGCGGCAGGTGCTGCTGGCGGGCAACGTCTACCTGCAGGGTGTCGCGCCCGCGCTGCAGGCGCGCATCATGCCGGTGGGCACCTATATCGCTTGCAGCGAGACGCTGGAGCCGGCCCTGGCCGACAGCCTGATTCCTTCCCGCGCGGCGGTTTGCGACACCAATTTCGTGCTCGACTATTTCCGCACCACGAACGACCAGCGGTTGCTCTACGGCGGCCGCGTCAGCTACAGCACCCTGACGCCGGCCGACCTGCCCGACAGCATGCGCAGGCGCATGGTGCACACCTTCCCGCAATTGGCCGGCACGCACGTGGAATTCGCCTGGGGCGGCTTCGTCGACATCACCATGAACCGGGCGCCCGACTTCGGCCGCCTGCCCGCTGCCGCCGGCACGGCGCACAACGTGTATTACCTGCAGGGCTTCTCGGGTCACGGCCTGGCACTCACTGGCCTGGCCGGCCGCCTGGTGGCCGAAGCGATGGCAGGCGATGCCAGCCGCTTCGACGTCTTCGCCCGCCTGCACCACCGCCCGTTCCCTGGCGGCGCATTGCTGCGCACGCCGGCGCTGGTGCTGGGCATGGCCTGGTACCGGCTGCGCGATATGCTCGGCTGAATTAACCGCCCGCCCGAACGCTGAACGCACTGCGCCCGCGCCAAACGCCCATGAGCCGCTCCCCCGTCGTCCTTGTGCCCGCCTGCAACCGTTGGCTCGGCGACCACCCGTTCCACGTCGCCGGCCGCAAGTACGTGGACTTCGCCCGCCTGGCCGGCGCGCTGCCCCTGGTGGTGCCGCGGCTGGAGCCGCACGAGATCGACGAAGCGCTCGACCTGGCCGACGGCGTGCTGCTCACCGGTTCTCCATCCAACGTGCACCCTTCGGCCTTCGGCGAAGAAGTGCACGACCCGTCGCTGCCGCTCGACCCGGAGCGCGACGCCTGGACGCTGCCGCTCATCAAGCGCGCGCTGGCCCGCGGCGTGCCGATCTTCGGCATCTGCCGCGGCACGCAGGAGGTCAACGTGGCGCTCGGCGGCTCGCTGCACCAGGCGGTGCAGGAAATGCCCGGCCTGGCCGACCACCGCGAGGCGGAATCCGCGCCGCTGGACGAACAGTACGGCCCGGCGCATGAGGTCGATGTGGTGCGCGGCGGCGCGCTCGAGGCCGCCGTCGGCCTGCCGCGCTTCGAGGTCAATTCGCTGCACGGTCAGGGCGTCAAGACGCTGGCCGCAGGGCTGCGCGTCGAGGCCGTGGCGCCCGACGGGCTGGTGGAGGCCTTTTCCATGCCGGGCGCGCCAGGCTTCATGCTGTGCGTGCAGTGGCACCCGGAATGGCAGGCAGCCGACAACCCGGTTTCCGTGCGCCTGCTGCAGGCCTTCGGCGCCGCGGTGCGCCAGTACCGCGACCGGGTGCGCGGGCCCTTGCCGGCCGCCGCCACGACCGCCTGATGGCGGCACGCGGACCGCCATGAGGCGCCGCGCACCCCCGCCCCGCCCCAGCACCCCACCCTCCTGACAGAATGGCGACCCATGGCCCGCAAGAACCTGAGCTTTGCCGAGCTGGAACAGTGGCTCGACGTCAACCGCGTGACCGAGATCGAATGCCTCGTGCCCGACCTCACGGGCGTGGCCCGCGGCAAGATCCTGCCGCGCCAGAAATTCACCGAGGACCGCGGCATGCGGCTGCCCGAGGCCGTGGTCGCGATGGGCGTGACGGGCGAGTTTCCCGAGGAGGGCCCGTACTACGACGTCATCAGCCCCACCGACCAGGACATGCACCTGCGCCCCGACCCCAGCACGGTGCGCATCGTGCCGTGGGCGGTGGACCCCACCGCGCAGGTGCTGCACGACTGCTTCGACAAGCATGGCGTGCTGGTGCCGTTTGCGCCACGATCGGTGCTGCGCCGGGTGTGCGAGTTGTATGACGCCGAGGGCTGGGACCCGGTGGTGGCGCCGGAGTTGGAGTTCTATCTCGTCGCCCGCAACCCCGACCCCGACATGCCGTTGAAGCCGCCCATCGGCCGCAGCGGCCGCGCCGAGACCTCGCGCCAGGCCTACAGCATCGACGCGGTGAACGAGTTCGACCCGCTGTTCGAGGACGTCTACGCCTACTGCGAGAAGATGGAGTTGAACGTGGACACGCTGATCCACGAAGTGGGCGCGGGGCAGATGGAGATCAATTTCTTCCACGCCCACCCGCTGAACCTGGCCGACGAGGTGTTCTTCTTCAAGCGCACGGTGCGCGAAGCGGCGATGCGGCACGACATGTTCGCCACCTTCATGGCCAAGCCGATTGCGGGCGAGCCGGGCAGCGCCATGCACGTGCATCAGAGCGTCATCAACCGGGCCACCGGCCGCAACCTGTTCAGCAACGAGGACGGTAGCCCTTCGAAGGAGTTCTACTGGTACATCGGCGGCCTGCAGAGGTATGTGCCGGCGGCGATGGCGCTGTTTGCGCCCTATGTCAACAGCTACCGGCGGCTGGTGCGCAGCAACTCGGCGCCGATCAATATCCAGTGGGGCACCGACAACCGCACGGTGGGCATCCGCAGTCCGGTGGCCACGGCCACGGCGCGGCGCATCGAGAACCGCGTCATCGGCGCCGACGCCAACCCCTACGCCGCGCTGGCCGCCACGCTGGCCTGCGGCTACCTCGGCATCAAGAACCGCATCGAGCCGTCGGCCGAGTGCAAGGGCGATGCCTACCTGGGCGACTTCCAGCTGCCGCGCAGCCTGGGCGAGGCGCTGGCGCTGCTGCGCAACGAACGCGACCTGGCGGCGGTGCTGGGTGAATCCTTCATCACGGTCTATACCGAGGTGAAGGAGATCGAGTACGCCGAGTTCATGAAAGTCATCTCGCCCTGGGAGCGGGAGCACCTGCTGCTGCACGTCTGAGAACGCACCCATGACCACCCGCACGAACGAGCGCACGACCGAGCAATGGCAGGCTGCCGACGCAGCGCATTTCCTGCACCCCTTCACCGACTTCAAGGCCCTGGCCGGCAAGGGTTCGCGCATCATCACGCGCGCCGACAACATCTACCTCTGGGACAGCGAGGGCCGCAAGGTGCTCGACGCCATGAGCGGCCTGTGGTGCGTGAACGTGGGCTACGGCCAGCAGGCGCTGGTGGACGCCGCGGCGCGCCAGATGCGTGAACTGCCCTTCTACAACGCCTTCTTCCAGACCGCTACGCCGCCGGCCATCGAACTGGCCGAACTGCTGGCTGAAGTGACGCCGCCGCAGTTCCAGCATGTGTTCTTCTCGGGTTCGGGTTCCGAGGGCAACGACACCGTGGTGCGCATGGTGCGACGCTACTGGGACGTGCTCGGCCAGCCGCAGCGCCAGGTCGTGATCAGCCGCCAAAACGCCTACCACGGCTCCACCATGGCCGGCGCCTCGCTGGGCGGCATGGCCGGCATGCATGCGCAGGGCGGGCTGCCGATCCCGGGCATCGTGCACATCGGGCAGCCCTACTGGTGGGAGCACGGGCGCCCGGCGGGCCTCACGCGCGACGAATTCGGCCTGGTGGCCGCAGGCTGGCTGGAAGCCAAGATCCTGGAGGTGGGGCCGGAAAACGTGGCCGCATTCATCGGCGAACCGGTGCAGGGCGCCGGCGGCGTGATCATCCCGCCCGCCACCTACTGGCCCGAGATCCAGCGCATCTGCGACCGCTACGGCGTGCTGCTCGTCAGCGACGAAGTCATCTGCGGTTTCGGCCGCACCGGGCACTGGTTCGGCTGCGAGACCTTCGGCTTCCGCCCCGACCTGATGACCTTCGCCAAGGGCGTGACCAGCGGCTACGTGCCGCTGGGCGGCGTGATGGTGGGCGATCGCATCGCCCGCGTGCTGATCGACGAAGGCGGCGAGTTCAACCACGGCTACACCTATTCCGGCCACCCCGTGGCGTGCGCGGTGGCGCTGGCCAATATCCGGCTCATCCAGCAGCTCGGCCTGGTGCAGCATGTGCACGACGACGTGGGCCCGTATCTTGCTGAAGGCTTTGCCAAGCTGCGCGATCATCCGCTGGTGGGTGACGCCGAAACCTGCGGACTCATGGGAGCCCTGCTGTTGACCCAGGACAAGGCCCTAGGCACACCGTTCCCCGAGGCGGTGGAAATCGGCATGGTCTGCCGCGGCCACTGCTTCCGCGAGGGCGTGATCATGCGCGCCGTGGGCGACCGCATGATCATCGCCCCGCCGCTGGTCATCACCCGCGCGCAGATCGACGAGATGCTGGCGCTGATCCGCCGCTGCCTGGACCTGACGCTGGCCGACGCGCAACGTCAGGGCTGGCTGCGCTGACCCTTGTCGCTTCCCCCAATGGCCTGGCGTGCCCTTGCTCCTAGACTGGTGCGCTGACCGCAATCCACCCCGTTGCCCGGAGATGCCCTCATGAACCCGAAGACCGCCGTCACTGCCCTCGTCGCCGCGCTGGCGCTGGCCACGACAGCCGCCCTGGCGCAGGAGGAGGAGAAGATCCTCAATATCTACAACTGGTCGGACTACATCGCCGAGGACACGATCCGCAATTTCGAAAAGGACACCGGCATCAAGGTCCGCTACGACAACTTCGACAACAACGAGATCGTGCACGCCAAGCTGGTGGCGGGCAAGACGGGCTACGACCTCATCGTGCCGACGTCCAACTGGGCCAAGCTGCAGGCCGACGGCGGCCTGCTGAGCAAGCTGGACAAGTCGCAGCTGCCCAATCTGAAATACCTGGACCCGGCGGTGCAGGCGCAGCTGGCCCGCATGGACCCGGGCAACGACTACATGGTGAACTGGTTGTGGGGCTTCACCACCGTGGGCATCAACGTCGACAAGGTGAAGGCCGCCCTGGGCAGTACGCCGATGCCCGAGAACGCCTGGGACCTGATCTTCAAGCCCGAGTACATCAGCAAGCTCAAGAGCTGCGGTGTGAGCTTCCTGGACTCGGCCACCGAGGTGGTGCCCGCCGCGCTGCACTACCTGGGCAAGCCTTCGTTCAGCAAGAACCCGGGCGACTATGCCGCGGCCGGCCAGCTGCTCAAGCAGGTGCGACCGCACATCACGCTGTTCAGTTCGTCGGGCTATATCAACGACATGGCCGGCGGCTCGATCTGCGTGGCGCTCGGATGGTCGGGCGATATCAATATCGCGCGCCAGCGCGCCATCGACAACAAGACCGGCCACAACATCCAGGCGCTGATTCCCAAGACCGGCGGCCTGCTGTTCT
>JAABPT010000068.1 GCA_011391855.1 Burkholderiales bacterium | reverse complement strand
GCCGCCCTGGCCCCACAGCAACTGCTGGCCCACGGCGTGCCCCTGGCCGAGGTGGCGGCCGCGCTGGCCGGCCCGCCCGAGAGCCTGCGCATCCTGGTCGTCGATGCCGCGTACCGCCATCCGGCGCTGGCCGCACTGCCGCAGCCGGGCCTGGCCGAACAGGCCTTGCCGCCGGGCGTGATGGCCTTGTTCGGCCACGGGCTGCATGTGGCGCGCGACGTGCCGGCGACGGCCCCCTTGCCCGAGCCGGCGCCGGCCGACCCGGTCGACATCGCGGCCACGCCCTTTGCGGGGGTGCTGGCCGGCGTGCTCACCACGCCGCGCATCAGCGGACCGCAGGCGCTGCTGAGCACGCGCCGCGCTGTCCTGGACGCCACGCAGGGCCGCGAGAACCCCTGGCTGGGCGGTGAAACCGACGGCGACGAGGAACTCGCCGAAGCCAAGTTGCTGGACGCCCTGCTCCCGCGCACGTCCGACGACGTGGTCAGCGAAGGCGTGCGGCAGGCCGGCGACCGGCTGCGGCGCAAGGCCGCCGTGTCGGCGGGCGAACGCAGCGTGGCCGACGTGCTGGCCGAGCCCGCGGTGTCGCAGGCCGGCGCGGCCGACGGCGCCCGCCCGGGCGCTTCCGGAGAGGCGTCGCCAGCCTTGCCGGAGCCGCCTTGGGCCGGCGGCCTGGGCTCCACCGTCGGCGGCGCCGCCAACGCGGTGGGCTCGGTGGCAGCCGCCGTGGGCGGCGTGGCGGCGACGAGCGCGGCCGTGGCTGCAGGGACCGCCACAGCGGCGGTCGTCACGGCGTCGGAGGCCGCCGCGGTGGCCAGCGTGGCCGGCAACGCCGTCGGCACGGCCGGAGCGGTGGCCGGCCAGGCCGCAGCCCTGATGTCGCCCAGCGCCAGCAGCGGCAAGGTCGCCGCGGGCGAGGCGTTGCGCCCCCTCGCGGCAACGCAGGTCAGTGGTACGGTGGCAGCGCCGGCCACGGCCTCCGTTGTCCCCGCCGCGGCCGGTGTGGCCGGTGCGGCCGGTGCGGCCGGCGCAGGCGCCGCCACGGCCGATGCCGCCACGGTCGCAGTCGCCCCACCAGTCCTGAGAGCCAACCCTGGCGCGGGGCCGAACCCGGGCCTGCGTGACGGCACCCCCAGCACCACGGTCCGCACCGTGCGCCGCGCCGAAGGCGGCGAGCGGCCAGCCTTCGTGCCGCGCCGCAATAACTTCGGTTATGCCCAGGGCGACACCTTCAGCTACCAGATCGTCGACCAAGGGAGCGACGAAGTCACGGGCGCCTACACCAACGCCATCGAAGAGGTGCTCGAAGACGGGCGGCTGCTGGCCAACGGCCAGCAGGTGCAGATGGACGCGCAAGGCCGCTTTCGAATCCAGCGCAACGCCGATGGCAGCGTCTCCGAGTTCGTGCCCGTGCAGGACCTGTGGTGGTCCCGACCCAAGACCGGCGAAAGCCGGAACATCGACTTCACCGAAATCCACCAGCGCGCCGGCCGGCCGCACGGCGAAACCGAGTGGCAGGGGTCCAGCCACGTGGGCGCGTCGCGCCGCATCGAGACCCCGGCCGGCGCCTTCGAGGTGCTGCCCATCGAGAGCCGCGGCAGTTACCGCGAGACGCTGGCCAGCGGTCGTCGCACCACGGGCCATTGGAGCCGCACCGTTTACTACTCGACCGAGCTGGGGCACCCGGTGGCCATCGACATTCTGGACGCCAACCGGCTGGTCAAGCCGATACGACGCGAACGCGTGGAATTGACGCATGCGCAAACCTCGCGCGACGCACCGTGAACGCACAGTGCCACTCAGACGGGCAACACCTGGATGCCGTCGGCGCGCCTCCCGCGCCTCCCGCGCCAACGCGGGCCGAGCCGGCGCAGGCGCGGCGGCTGGCGGCGCCCCGGCGTTTGACGACGCTGTTGTTGACGGCGCTGCTGATGACGGTGCTGCTGTTGGCCGGCTGCGCCAGCCGCCCGCCCGCACGCGACGGCCCCGAAGCCCGTCCGCCCGCAGGGCTGGAGCGCGTACCCGACGCGGTGCCGCGGGTGGAGTCCCTGCGCACGGGTGGCCCGAACAAGCCCTATGAGGTATTCGGCCGCCGGTATATCCCCATGGCGGCCGACCTGCCGCTGGCCGAGACCGGCCTGGCCTCGTGGTATGGCCGCAAATTCCACGGCCAGCCCACCGCCAGCGGCGAGACCTACGACATGTACGCCATGACGGCGGCGCACAAGACGATGCCGATCCCCAGCTACGCGCGGGTGCGCAACCCGGCCAACGGACGCGAGGTGGTGGTGCGCATCAACGACCGCGGGCCCTTCGCCGACGGCCGCGTCATCGACCTGAGCTATACCGCCGCGCTGCGCCTGGACTTGCTGCGCGGCGTGGCGCCGGTGCAGGTGTGGCGCATCACGCACGACGAGATTCGCGCCGGCCTCGGCGCGCCGCGCGCAATGCCGCCCGAGCTTCCGCCTGCGCTCCTGCCCACGCTGCCGCCCGACGACCCGGCGCCGGGCGACCCCGTTCTCGCCAGCCCGGGGCTGTGGCTGCAGCTGGGCGCCTTCCGCGACCGCGACGGCGCCGCACGGCTGCAGCAAAGCGTGCTGCGCGAGGCGGGCGCAGCGGTGACGCAGGTGGCAGTCTTCGAGGAGAACGCACTCTTTCGCGTGCAGGCCGGCCCCTATGCCACGCGCGCCGAGGCGCAGGACGCCGGCGAATGGGTGCGGCGCCACTTGGGCATCGCGCCGCTGGTGGTCGAAAGGCGCTGAGAGGCTGAGCCCGGAGCCACCGGCACCCCTAGGACTGCATTCGACCCAGCTTGATCCAGGGCGGCTTTGCGCCGATGCTCGCCCCTGACCAGGCACCCCCAGGAGAATCCATGGCACGCCCGCAAAGCACGGCCCCCATCACCTTCGTCGTTCCCGGCCAGAGCCAGGCCACGCGCGGCGCCGCGCCGGCTTCAATCCCTGGCCTGCCCGGGCGGCTGAAGGAGAACGTGCGTGTGGCGGCCCGGCGCGCCGGCAGCGAGAACCTGCGCGTCACCGCGGTGCCGGGCGAAGACTTGGTGGTGCTGCAGATCGCGGGCGGCCCGCCGCTGCTGCTGCACCCGGAAAATGCGCGCGACCTGCTGCTCGGCCAGGGCAGCGCCAAGCGCAGCCTGACGCCGGCCAACGGCGACGTGGCCGTGCCGGTGCAACTGCGCTGGCAAGGCCTGGAGCAGGCGGCGCCCACGCGCACCCGCGGCTTCCTGGGCGACGTGGTGCTGTCGGCCTTCCAGGTGCTCACCGGATTCACCAAGGACAGCGCGGTGACGCTGGCCACCAGCGCGGTGTTGAAACGGGTGGACGGCCAGGTGGAGGCCGGCGTCTATGCCCTGCGGCCCGAGTCGCTCCAGCCGCTGAAGGGCAGTGGCCTGAAACTCGACAAGGTGCCGCCCTCAAGCGAGCCGATGCTGGTGCTCGTCCACGGCACCTTCGTCGAAACCGTCAGCACGTTCGGCAAGCTGTGGGCCCTGCATCCGCAGCGTGTGCGCGCGCTGTTCACGGCCTACGGCGGCCGCGTCTATGCGCTGGACCACCCCACGCTGGGAGTCAGCCCCATCGCCAACGCGCTGACGCTGGTGCAGGCGCTGCCCCAGGGTGCGCGGCTGCACCTGGCCACGCATTCACGCGGCGGTCTGGTGGCCGAGGTGCTGGCGCGCGTGGCTGGCCAGCCGCGGCTGACGGCCGACGACCTGGCCTTCTTCGCCGGCGCTGGCCTGGCCGGCCAGCGCGCCGAGTTGCAGGCGCTGGCCAAGGCGGTGGCCGAGCAGGGCATCACCGTGGAGCGTGTGGTTCGCGTGGCCTGCCCGGCGCGCGGCACGCTGCTGGCCAGCAAGCGGCTCGACGCCTACCTCTCGGTGCTGAAGTGGTCGCTCGAACTGACAGGCGTGCCCGCGCTGCCCGAAGTGGTGGACTTCCTGGCCGAGGTGGCGCGCCGCCGCGCCGACCCGGCCGAGATCCCCGGCCTGGCGGCCATGATTCCGGGCACGCCGTTGGTGAACTGGCTGAATGCCGCCGAGGAGCCGATCGCCGGCGACCTGCGCGTGGTGGCCGGCGACCTGCAGGGCGACTCGGTGACGAGCTGGCTGAAGACGCTGCTGGCCGACGCCTACTACTGGACCGACAACGACATCGTCGTGCAGACGCGCTCCATGTACGGCGGCGCGCCGCGCGAAGGGGGCGCCAGCTTCCTGCTCGACCAGGGCGGGCGCGTCACCCACTTCAACTATTTCGCCAACGAGCGCACGGTGGCCGCGGTGGTGGACGGCCTGACGCAGGCGCAGCCGGCCGGCTTCCGGCTCATCGGCCCCTTGTCCTGGGCCGGACAGGACAGCGGCGGCGTGCGCGCCGCGCGGCGCGCGCGTGCTGCAGCCGGAGCCGCCGGGCCGGCCGGCGAGCGGCCCGCGGTTTTCGTGTTGCCCGGCATCCTGGGCAGCAACCTGGCTGCCGACGGCAAACGCATCTGGCTCAGCCTGCGCCTCATCGGCGGCCTCTCCAAGCTGCGCTACCAGCCGGGTGTGGACGACAAGGTCACGCCCGACGGCGCCATCAGCCTGGTCTACGACGACCTCATCGAGCACCTGGAAGCCACGCACGAGGTGATCGAATTCGCCTTCGACTGGCGTCGCCCCATCGAGGAAGAAGCGCGCCGCCTGGCCGACGCCGTGGAGCAAGCGCTGGAGGCGCGCGCGGCCAGCGGCCAACCGGTGCGGCTGCTGGCGCATTCCATGGGCGGTGTGGTGGCGCGCACCCTGCAACTGGAACGGCCGGCCACCTGGCGACGACTGATGTCGCGCCCGGGCGCACGGCTGCTCATGCTGGGCACGCCCAACGGCGGCTCGTGGGCGCCGATGCAGGTGCTTTCGGGCGACGACACCTTCGGCAACGCGCTGGCCAGCTTCGGCTCGCCGCTGCGCGACCGCCAGGCGCGGCAAATGATGGCCGAGATGCCGGGCTTCATCCAGCTGCAGGCCGATCTGCTGGACCCGCTGCGCGGCCTGGACCAGGAAGCCACCTGGCGCAAGCTCGCCGACGACGACCTGCGCACCGTGCAGGAAGCCAACTGGTGGCACCGGTCGGCCGGCGAGGCCATGCAGGACGCCTATGTCTGGGGCGTGCCGCCACAGTCCGTGCTGGACCGCGCGCGCGCCCTGCGCGAGCGGCTCGACCGCCAATGCCGCGACGACCTGCCGGCCTTTGCCGACAAACTGCTGCTGGTGGTGGGCCACGCCCGGTTCACGCCCGACGGCTATGAATGGACCGACCAGGGCCTGGTCTACCTGAATGCCACCGACGGTGGCGACGGCCGCGTGCCGCTGGCTTCGGCCCTATTGCCCGGCGTGCGCACCTGGACGCTGGACTGCGAACACGGCAGCCTGCCCGATGCGAAGCGGGCCTTCGCGGCGTTCGTGGAGCTGCTGGCCCAGGGCGATACGCGGCTGTTGCCACTGTTGCCGCTGCTGGCGGCGGCCGCGGGCACGGGTGGAACTAGAGGTGCAACGGCAACGCCCGCGGTGCAGCACGTGCGCAGCCGGCCTTCGCGCGGGCAGCTTTCGGCAACGCCGGCACAGCACCTGCGCTCGGTCTTCGACAGCGACCGCCGGCCGGCCGCCGAACCCATTGAGGAGGCGCGCGGCGCCGCACTGCAGGTCACGGTGCTCAACGGCAACCTGGCCTTCATCCGCCAGCCGCTGCTGGTGGGGCATTACCGCACCAGCCTGCTGACCGGCACCGAGGGCGTCGTCAACCGCCTGGTGGGTGGCGCCATGCAGGCCGCGCTGGACGCGGGCCTGTACCCCAGCGACGTGGGCACGCACCAGATCTTCGTCAACACCTGGCACAGCCCCGACAACCCGTGGCGGCCGCCGCGGCCACAGTCGGTGGTGGTGGTGGGCCTGGGCGACGAGGGGGCGCTCACGGAAGTGCGGCTGCGCGACAGCGTGCGCCAGGCCACCATCGCCTGGGCGCAGCGGGTGGCCGAACTGCCGCAGCAGGCCGGCGCCGAGATCGAATTCGCGGCCACCTTGCTGGGCAGCGGCGGCATGGGCATCTCGCCCAGCGCCACGGCACGCGCCATCGCGCAAGGGGTGCGCGAGGCCAACGACCGGCTGGCCCGCAGCGGCTGGCCGCTGGTGAGCCGGCTCACGCTGGTGGAGCTGTACCTGGACCGCGCGGCCGAGGCCTGGCGCGGCCTGCAGGTGCTGGTCACGGCCAGCCCCGACCGTTTCGGGCTCGCGCCCACCATCGCCAGCGGCACCGGGCCGCTGCGCTGGCAGTCCGACAGCGGCTACCGCGGTGCCGACCACGACTTCATCACCGCCACCGCCGGCGCGTTGCCTGGCAGCATCGACTTCACGCTGGACACCCGCCGCGCACGCACCGAAATGCGCTCGCAGCGCACGCAGGGCAAGCTGCTGCTGGACTTGGTGGCGCGCGCCTCCACCGACACCAACGACGACCCGAATATCGGCCGCACGCTGTTCCAGTTGCTGGTGCCGCTGGAGGTGGAGCCCTTCCTGGGCGGCACGCAGCGCATGCTGCTGGAGCTGGACGACAGCACCGCGCCCATTCCCTGGGAGCTGCTGGAGACGCCCGACGACGGCCGCGGCCACGCCGACCCGCGGCCCTGGGCCATTCGCAGCCAGCTGCTGCGCAAACTGCGCAAGACGAACTACCGCACCGCGCCACGCGACGCCTGCGCGGAAGACGCCGTGCTGGTGATCGGCGAGCCGGCGGTCGACGCGAACAAATATGGCCCGCTGCCCGGTGCGCTGGCCGAAGCACGGGCGGTGGTGGCACAGATCACGGCCCCTGGTGCGCTGCCTGCCGACCGCGTGACCGCGCTCGTCGACAACGACGACGCGGCCAGCGTCATCAGCGCGCTGCTGGCGCGGCGCTACCGCATCGTGCACGTGGCCGGCCACGGCGAAGCGGGCGCCAGCGGGGGTGTCGTGCTCTCGGGCGACACCTTCCTGGGCCCGCGCGAGATCGAGACCATGCGCACGGTGCCCGAGCTGGTCTTCGTCAACTGCTGCCACCTGGCCGGCCGCGATGCGGCGCAGACACTGGCGCCGCCGCTGGACCGCAGCGCCTTCGCCGCCGGTGTGGCCGACAAGCTGATCGAGATCGGCGTGCGTTGCGTCGTCGCTGCCGGCTGGGCCGTGGAGGACGGCCCGGCCGAGACCTTCGCCACCACCTTTTACCGCGAACTGCTGGCCGGCGCGACCTTCATCAGCGCCGTGGGCGCCGCGCGCGAGGCCGCCTGGGACGACAACCCCAGCGGCAAGACCTGGGCCGCCTACCAGTGTTATGGCGACCCGGGCTGGACCTTCCGCGCCGGCGGCGGCGACGCGCAGACCGTGCAGCGCCCGGCCGGCGACGAATACGCCACCATCGCCTCGGCGCTGGGTCTGGCACTGGCGCTGGAAGAAGCGGCGGTGCGCGCGCGCTGGGCCAGCGCGCAGTCCGAAGACGAGGGGCAGGCGCAGTTGCAGGCGCAGCTGCAGAAGGTGCGCCTACTCGAAGCGCGTTTCGCCACGCTGTGGGGCGGCATGGGTGCGGTGGCCGAGGCCTACGCGGTGGCCTATGCCGAAGCCGGCGACTTCGACGCTGCCATCGCCTGGTACGAACGCGCCGTGCACGCCGACGACTCCAGCGCTTCGCTGAAGTCCTACGAGCAGTTCGAGAACCTGCGCGCGCGCCAGGCCTGGCAGACGGTGGCCCACGGGCAGCCCACGGCCGCGGCCCTGGCGGCGGCGCGCGAGCGCATCGTGCATGCCATCGAGCGTCTGCAGTCGCTGGCCGACCGCCATGCCACGGCGGAGCGCGGCAGCCTGATCGGTTCGGCCTGGAAGCGCCTGGCCATGCTGGAGCAGCGTGCGGGCAACGCCGCTGCGGCCCGCACCGCACTGGACGCCGCCGCCCGCGGCTATGGCCACGCCGAAGTTCTGGCCGCGGCGGCAGGCAGCAGCGACCTCTTCTACCCGGCGCTGAATCGCATGGCGCTGGAACTGGTGGTCCATGGCGGCCAGAAGGGCTGGCGCGGCCTGGACCCGGCGCGCACGCTGGCCGTGCGCCAGAGCCTGGAGCAACGCACGCTGTCAGACCCGGACATCTGGAGTTGTGTCGGGCAGCTCGACGTCGAGCTCTACGAAGCCCTGGCCCACGGCCGGCTGGCCGCCAGCCTGGCGTCGCTGGCCGAGGGTTACGCCAATATCCACGCCCGCCTCAACGCCACGAAGGCCTGGCGCACGGTGGCCGACCAGGCGCGCTTCGTGCTGGATCCGGTGTTGGCGCGCACACGCGGCAAGGAACGCGAGGCCGCCCAGGCGCTGCTGGATCAGTTGCTCGGCTACGCGCAGGGCTCTGGCGGCCACTGAAGCCCGGCACCGGTGCGTTCCGACGCGGCGCCTGCCTTGGCGGCGCGGCAGGCGGACGATCAGCGCCCGCCGGTGACGTCGAGCAGGGCGCCGGTGGTGTAGCTGGCTTCGTCGGACAGCAGCCAGACGATGGCCGCCGCCACTTCTTCGGCCGAGCCGGTGCGCTGCATCGGCACTTGGTGGGCGAGCTGCTTCGCGCGGTCGGGCTGCCCGCCGCTGGCGTGGATTTCGGTCTCGATGAGGCCGGGGCGCACGGCGTTGACGCGGATGCCTTCGGCCGCCACTTCCTTGGCCAGGCCGAGCGTGAAGACGTCGATGGCGCCCTTGGCCGCCGCATAGTCCACGTACTGGCCGGGTGAGCCCAGCCGCGCGGCGGCCGACGACAAGTTGACGATGACGCCGCCGCGGTGCCCGCCGGCCGCAGCCCACGCGCCGCCTTCGCGGTAGCGCGTGCTCATGCGCTTCACGGCTTCGCGTGAGCAGCTGAAGCTGCCGAAGACGTTGATGGCGAACATACGCTGCCAGCGTGCTGCCGTCATCTCGTCCACGCGCGCGGCCACGTCCACCACGCCGGCGTTGTTGACCAGGCCCGACAGTACGCCGGCCTCGCGGTCCAGCCGCGCGAACATGGCCTGCACCTGCGCGTCGTCGGCCACGTCGGCCTGCAGCACCCAGGCGCGGCGGCCGCAAACGCGCACGTCGGCAGCCACGACTTCGGCCGCGGCGGCGTCACGGGTGCAGTTGACGGCCACGTCCCAGCCGCGCGCGGCAGCTAGGCGGGCGGTGGCGGCGCCGATGCCGCGGCTGCCGCCGGTGACGAGAAGCAGTGGGTTCATGCCCCAATGTTAGGGGTGTCGGTGCTGGGCTAGAGTGCGCGGCTTCACCAGGAGACAAGACCCCATGCAAAGACGCCAAGTCCTCGTCGCCGGCAGCGCCGCGCTGCTGGCCGCCCCCGCCTTCGTGCGCGCCCAGGCGCTGGAAAAGCCCAAGGTCACCATCGCCGTGGGCGGCAAGAACCTGCTGTACTACCTGCCGCTGACGATTGCCGAGCAGCGCGGCTATTTCAAGGCCGAGGGCCTGGACGCGACCATCGTCGACTTCGCCGGCGGCGCACGCGCGCTGCAGGCGGTGGTGGGCGGCAGCGCCGATGTCGTCTCGGGCGCCTTCGAGCACACCGTGAACATGCAGTTCAAGGGCCAGGCCATGCGCGCCTTCGCGCTGCAGGGGCTGGCGCCGCAGATCGTGCTCGGCGTCAACCCGAAGACCATGCCGAACTTCAAGACCGTGACCGACCTCAAGGGCAAGAAGATCGGCGTCACGGCACCGGGCTCGAGCACCAACGTGATGGTCAATTTCATCCTCGCCAAGGCCGGGCTCAAGCCCAGTGATGTGAGCATCATCGGCGTCGGCACCTCGCAGGGCGCGGTGGCCGCCATGCGCTCCGGCCAGATCGACGCCATGAGCAACCTCGACCCCGTGATCACGATGCTGCAGCGCTCGGGCGACCTGAAGATCGTGTCCGACACGCGCATCGTGGCCGAGGCCGAGAAGGTATTCGGCGGCCCCATGCCGGCCGGCTGCTTCTACTGCCCGCAGGCCTTCATCGACAAGAACCCCAACACCGTGCAGGCGCTGGCCAATGCGCTGGTGCGCGCCAACAAGTGGATCCAGGCCGCCGGGCCCGGCGACATCATCAACAACGTGCCCGAAAGCTACCTGCTCGGCGACCGCGCCATCTATATCGACGCCTTCCTGGCCGCCAAGGGCGCGCTGTCGCCCGACGGCCTGTTCCCGGCCAAGGGTGCCGATACGGCTTTCCGCGCCCTGGCCAGCATCGATGCCGAGATCGCCAAGGCCAAGCTCGACCTGAACGCGGTCTATACCAACGACTTCGCGAAGAAGGCCAACGCCAAATACCCAAAGGCCTGAAGAACGCAGCGTGACTGGCGCGCAAGTCATCGTCCTGGCGACCCCGGCTTTCCTGGGGCTCATCGCGGCGGAGTTCGCCGTCGGGCTGGCGCGCGGGCGCAATACCTACCGGCTGAGCGACGCGCTGAACAGCATCGGCCTGGGCGTCATGAGCCAGGTCACGGGCGTGTTCGGCAAGCTGCTGGGGGTGGGCCTGTATGCGCTGGCGTTTGAACATGTGGCGATCACGCGGCTGCCTGCCGATGCACCATGGGTCTGGCTCTTCGCGCTGCTGTTCTACGACCTCTGCTACTACTGGTTGCACCGGGCGGGCCACCGCGTGGCGGTGCTGTGGGCGGCGCACGCGGTGCACCACCAGAGCGAGGACTACAACCTGAGCACGGCGCTGCGCCAGACCAGCAGCGACTTCCTGCTCGCCTGGCTGTTCTACCTGCCGATGGCCGTGCTGGGCGTGCCGCCGCTGGTATTCGCCACGGTGGCGCTGATCGACCTGCTCTACCAGTTCTGGGTGCACACCCAGCAGGTCGGCAAGCTGGGCTGGTTCGACCGCTGGTTCTGCAGCCCCAGCAACCACCGCGTGCACCATGCCGTCAACGACAACTACCTGGACCGGAACTACGGCGGCATCCTCATCGTCTGGGACCGCCTCTTCGGCAGCTTCGTCGAGGAAGACGACGCCGAGCCCTGCGTTTACGGCACGCGTTTGCCGCTGCGCAGCTGGAACCCCTTGTGGGCCAATCTGCAGGTCTACCGCGACCTCGTGCTGGACAGTTGGCGCGCGCGTTCCTGGGCCGACAAGCTGCGCGTCTGGCTCAAGCCGCCGGGTTGGCGGCCGGCCGATGTGGCGGCGCGCTGGCCGAAGCCGGCTTTCGACATTTCAGCCGTGCAGCGCTACGACCCGCCCGTGAGCCCCGCCGCGTCGGTGGCGGCCGCGGCGCTGTTCCTGGCGGTGCTCGGCGGCACCAGCGCCTTCCTGTGGGTGGCGCACGAACTGAGCCTGGCGCACCAAGCGGCCGCGGTGCTGGCACTGGTGGCCGCGCTGTGGCTCATCGGCGCCCTGACACAGCCGCGCCGCGGGATTGCCGACGAACCCAGTCTGGCCACCCCGCGATGACGACGCCGGCGCTCCAGCTTCACGATGTGGCCTGCACCTTCGTCAGCAAGGACGACCCCGGCCAGCGCTACACCGCCGTGCAGGGCGTGACGCTCACCGTGGGCGCCGGCGAATTCGTCTCGGTCGTCGGCCCCACCGGCTGCGGCAAGAGCACGCTGCTCAATGTGGCTGCCGGGCTGCTGCAGCCCAGCACCGGCCGCGTGCACGTGTTCGGCAAGCCGCTGGCCGGCATCAACACGCGCGCCGGCTATATGTTCCAGGCCGAGAGCCTGATGCCCTGGCGCACCGCACTGGCCAATGTGATGGCGGGACTGGAGTTCCGCAACTTCGCGGCCGCCGAGGCGCGCACGCAGGCCGAGGACTGGCTGCGCCGCGTCGGTCTGGGCGGCTTCGGCGACCGCTATCCGCACCAGCTCTCGGGCGGCATGCGCAAGCGCACCAGCCTTGCGCAGACGCTGGCGCTGGACCCCGACATCATCCTCATGGACGAACCCTTCTCGGCGCTGGATATCCAGACCCGGCAGCTGATGGAAAACGAGGTGCTCGATCTCTGGGCGAAGAAGCGCAAGGCGGTGCTGTTCATCACCCACGACCTGGACGAGGCCATCGCCATGAGCGAC
Source organism: Burkholderiales bacterium (assembly GCA_011391855.1). Lineage (GTDB taxonomy): Bacteria > Pseudomonadota > Gammaproteobacteria > Burkholderiales > Burkholderiaceae_C > Rubrivivax. Next base: position 11,681 of record JAABPT010000068.1, on the reverse strand, counting down.
CGCGTGGTGATCATGAGCGCCGGGCCGGCGGCGCGGCTGATCGGCGAATTCAATATCGATATCGCGCGTCCTCGTGACGTGGCCGAGGTGAAGATGACGCCGCGCTTCGTGGAGTTGCACGCCGCCATCTGGGCCCAGTTGCGCGAAGAGGTGCTGAAGGGCTACGCCCAGCAGTTGAAGGTGGCATGACGAGGCACCGCGCATGAAATCCCCGCGCAAGCTGTGGCCCTGGCAGGCCGGCCTGCTGGTGGCGATCTTCGTCTTCTGGCACCTGATGACCACGCCGGGTCTGCTGCCGAACTTCATGTTCGACAACGACCGCCAGGCCAGCTTCTTCTTCGGCGAGCCGATCAAGATCATGGGCCGCATCTGGGCCTGGTTCGTCACCGACGCCGACATCTACCGCCACCTTCTGGTGACGCTCACCGAAACCCTGCTCGCTTTCGGCATCGGCTCGGCCCTGGGCCTGGGTGCAGGGCTGTGGTTGGCGCTCAGCCCGGTGGCCAGCGGCATCCTGGAGCCCTATATCAAGGCCGCCAATTCGATGCCGCGCATCATCCTGGCGCCCATCTTCTCGGTCTGGTTCGGGCTGGGCATCGCCAGCAAGGTCGCTTTAGGCGTGACGCTGGTCTTCTTCATCGTCTTCTTCAACGTCTACCAGGGCGTGAAGGAGGTCAGCCCGGTGGTGCTGGCCAATGCGCGCATGCTGGGCGCCAGCAACAAGCAGTTGCTGCGCCATGTGTACCTGCCCAGCGCCACGAGCTGGGTCTTTTCCAGCCTGCACACCAGCGTGGGCCTGGCCTTCGTGGGCGCGGTGGTGGGCGAATACCTGGGTTCGAGCCAGGGCGTGGGTTATCTCATCCTGCAGGCCGAGGGCACCTTCGACATCAATACGGTGATGGCCGGCATCCTGGTGCTGACGGCCTTCGCGCTGGTGCTCGACGCGGCCGTGGGCAAGGTGGAGAAGCGCTTGATGAAGTGGCAGCCGAAGGCGGGCGAGACGGAGAAGCTCTAGCATCCGGCGTCACCTTCACCTCGTCGCCCGGACGTACGCATGCCGAAAGATTTCTCCACGCTGGAGGACAGCAACCGCTCCTCCAACCCCAGCATCCACGAGGTCTCCGACCCGGCACGCCGCACCATGCTGCGCGGCGGCATGGGCCTGGCCGCGACGGCGTTCTTTGGTGCCTTGGCCGGTTGCGCCAGCGGGCCGCCGGGCGCCACCGGGCCGAGGCTCGGGTTCGAGGGCATCGCCGCCTCCACCGCCGACGCCGTGGTCGTGCCCGAGGGCTACACCGCCCAGGTGCTGGCGCCCTGGGGCGAACCGGTCGGCGTTGCGGGGGCCATGCCGGCCTGGGCGCCCGATGCTTCGAACAGCGCCGACGAGCAGGCGCTGCAGATGGGCATGCACCACGACGGTCTGCACTTCTTTGCGCTGGACGGCAGCCGCCGCGGCCTGCTGGTGAGCAACCACGAATATGCCGACGACGGCCTGCTGCACCCGGGTGGCATGCAGCCGTGGACCGCGGAGAAGGTGGCCAAGAGCCAGGCCGCGCACGGCATCTCGGTGATCGAGATCGAGCTGAAGGAAGGTCGCTGGCAGATGCTGCGCCCCTCGCGCTACGCACGGCGCTTCACCGCCAGCACGCCGTTTGCCGTCGGCGGCCCGGCCGCCGGGCACGCGCTGATGAAGACCGCCGCCGACCCCGGCGGCCGGCGCGTGCTGGGCACGCTGAACAATTGCGCCTCGGGCACGACGCCCTGGGGCACCTGTCTTTCGGGTGAGGAGAACTGGGCCAACTATTTCCACCCTTCCGACCAGCCCACCGCACATGAGCGGCGCTGGGGCATCCGCAAGAACCACTGGTACCGCTGGCACGAGCACGACCCGCGCTTCGACACCGTGCGCCATCCCAACGAGCCCAACCGCTTCGGCTGGGTGGTGGAGGTCGACCCCATGGACCCGGGCAGCACGCCCGTCAAGCGCACCGCGCTGGGCCGTGCCGCGCACGAAGGTGCCACGGTGGCGGTCACCAAGGACGGCCACGCGGTGGTCTATTCCGGCGAGGACGCAGCCTTCGAAACCATCTACAAATTCGTCAGCCGCGACCGCATCCGGCCCGCCGGCGGTGGCCTCACCGCGGCACAGGCCAACGCCGAACTGCTGGACCACGGCACGCTGTTCGTGGCGCGTTTCGAAGCCGACGGCAGCGGCCGCTGGCTGCCGCTGGTGCATGGGCAGGGGCCGCTCACCGCGGACCGCGGTTTTGCCGATCAAGGGGAAGTGCTGATCAAGGCGCGCCAGGCCAGCGACGCGCTGGGCGGCACGAAGATGGACCGGCCTGAGTGGATCGCCGTCGACACGGCCAGCGGCTGGGTCTACTGCGCGCTGACCAACAACAGCGACCGCGGCGCCGAAGGCAAAGCGACCACCGATGCCACCAATCCGCGCGCCGCCAACACCATGGGCCACATCATCCGCTGGCAGGAGGAAGGCGACCTCGGCGGTGAGCGCTTCCGCTGGAACCACTTCGTGCTGGCCGGCGATGCCGCCAACGACCGTGCCGAAGCCCGAGGCAACGTGAAGGGCGACGCCTTCGCCTGCCCCGACACGCTCGCCTTCGACCCGCGCGGCGTGCTGTGGATCGGCACCGACGTCGGCTCCCGCTCGCTGAACCGGGGCGAGATGGCGCGCCTGGGCAACAACCAGTTGCTGGCCTGCGACCCCACCAGTGGCGAGGTGCGGCGTTTTCTCGTCGGGTCCGTCGGGGCCGAGATCACCGGCTGCAGCTTCACCCCCGACGGCACGACGATGTTCGTCAATGTCCAGCACCCGGGTGAATCGCCTGGTGACCGCAGCGACCCTGCGGCACCGAACCGCCATTCGAACTGGCCCGACTTCCGGCCCGACGGCCGGCCCCGTTCGGCCACGGTGGCGGTGCGCAGGGACGACGGCGGCGCCATCGGCGCTTGAGCGCGCTGCGAGCCTGCACGCCGGGCGGACTGCGCGGCGCGCCGCCGCGCGTTCAGCCGATGCGAAAGACGTCGAGCACCACGACCCGTGCCTGGCGTTCACCGCGCGCCAGTGCCAGGGTCGCGTTCAGGTGTTGCCAGGCCGGGTGCCCGGTCTGGAAGCGCATCAGCGTGCGGAAGAAATATTCGTCGCTCGCCACCGCCTCGCCACGCGCCAGGCGCTGCATCACCTCCGGCGGGCCGTGACGCAGGCCGCGGCTGTCGACTTCCACCAAGGCGCCGTCGGGCGTGCGCACGACATATTGCGCCTGGATGTCGAGCACGCCGTCGGCACGCAGGACCTGCCAGTCGGCGCCGCCAGGCAAGATCTCGCCGTTCAGCCCGGGGCCACTGACGCTGCCGCCCAGCAGCGGCACGCAGCGCCGCTCGCCGTACGGCCCGGCACCCAGGTTCACCAGCGCGCCGACTTCGCAGCGCACCTGCGCCAGAAAGTCCAGCGGCGGCGCGGTGGTGTTCACTTCGCGGTCGGCATCACGAATTCAGCACCCTTGGCGATGCTGTCGGGCCAGCGCTGCATCACGCTCTTTTGCTTGGTATAGAAACGCACGCCCTCTTCGCCGTAGGCATGCATGTCGCCGAACAGGCTGCGCTTCCAGCCGCCGAAGCCGTGCCAGGCCATCGGCACCGGAATCGGCACGTTGATGCCCACCATGCCCACCTGCACGCGGCGCGCGAATTCGCGTGCCAGGCCGCCGTCGCTGGTGAAGCAGGCCACGCCGTTGCCGTATTCATGGTCGTTGACGAGCTGCAGCGCCGCGGCGAAGTCCTTCACGCGCACGCAGGCCAGCACCGGGCCGAAGATCTCTTCCTTGTAGATGCGCATGCTGGGCTTCACGTGGTCGAACAGTGTGCCCCCGGTGAAGAAACCGGCCAGGGGCTTTCCGTCCGGCCCGGGCACCTTGAAACCGCGGCCGTCGACGACCAGGGTGGCGCCCTCATCGACACCCACGCCGATATATTTCTCGATGCGGTCGCGCGCCTCACGCGTGACGATGGGGCCCATCTCGGCGTCGAGCTCCATGCCGTTCTTCACCTTCAGCGAGCGGGCCCGCTCGGCCAGCAGCGGCACAATGCGGTCGGCCACGTCGCCCACCAGCACCGCCACGGAAATGGCCATGCAGCGCTCGCCGGCCGAACCGTAGGCACTGCCGATGAGCGCGTCCACGGCCTGGTCGAGGTCGGCGTCGGGCATCACCACCATGTGGTTCTTGGCGCCGCCCAGCGCCTGCACGCGCTTGCCATGGTGCGCGCCGGTCTCGTAGATGTACTGGGCGATGGGCGTGGAGCCGACGAAGCTGATGGCCTTCACATCGGGGTGGGTGAGCAGCGCGTCCACCGCCACCTTGTCGCCCTGCACGACGCTGAACACGCCGTCGGGCAGGCCGGCGCGCTTGAGCAACTCGGCCATGAAGAGCGACGGCGAGGGGTCGCGTTCGCTGGGCTTCAGGATGAAGGCATTGCCGCAGGCCAGCGCCACCGGGAACATCCAGCACGGCACCATGCACGGGAAATTGAATGGCGTGATGCCGGCCACCACGCCCAGCGGTTGGCGCAGCGTCCAGTTGTCGATGCCGGTGCTGACCTGGTCGGTGTAGTCGCCCTTCAGCAACTGCGGCACACCGCAGGCGAATTCGACGATGTCGATGCCGCGCGAGACCTCGCCCTGCGCGTCGGTGAACACCTTGCCGTGCTCGGCGGTGATCATGGCGGCAATGGCGTCGCGGTGCTCGTTCATCAGCGCCAGAAACTGGTTGAGCACGCGGGCGCGGCGGATCGGCGGCATGTCGGCCCAGGCCGGCTGCGCCGCGCGCGCGGCGGCCACGGCCACGGCCACGTCTTCGGCCGTGGCCAGCAACACCTGGCGCGCCACTTGCCCGGTGGTCGGGTTCCACACCGGCTGCGCGCGGTCACCGGTGCCGCGCACGTGCATGCCGGCTATCCAGTGGCCGATGTCGGCGGCTGCGGTGAAGGCAACGGGTGCGCCCATGATGACTCTCCTGCGGGTGGGATACCCGCAGTCTAGTCAAGTCGGCCGCCCGGTCAGTGGCTCGGTCAGCCGGTCAGGCCGGTGCCGCCGCGAAGGCCTGTCGGGCCAGCGTGCGGATCGCCTGCTTGAGTTGCAGCCAGCCTGCTTCGCTGCGCAGCTCCAGGCCGCCGAAGCTGCGGATGCGGCGGCTGCGCAGCAGCAGATACTGCACGCCGGCCACCAGCAGCAGCGTCACGCCCTGCAGGTGCGGGCGTGCGGCGAAGTCGGCGCCCCCCAGCACCTGCACGGCCTCTTCGCCCCAGGCCTCGCGCTCGGCTTCCAGCAGTGCAGTGAGCTCGTTGCGCTCTGTCAGCTCGGCGGCCAGGATCTCCAGCGTGAGCGGGCGCCGCCGCAGTTCGTCGATGAAATGCTCGAAGAAGCGCGCGTAGCGCTCGGCCGCCGGCAGCGCCAGCAGCGCCTGTGGGTCGGGGCCCAGCAGGTCGGCCACGCGCGGCCAGAAGCGGCCGCTCTCGCCCCAGGCGCGCAGCAGTGCGGGCAGACCGCCGAAGTAACGGTAGATCAGCACCTTGTCGACGCCGGCCTGGCGCGCGATGGCATTCACGCCCACGGCGCCGAAGCCGTCGCGCGCCAGCACCTCGCCCACGGCAGCGAGGATGCGTTCCTCGGTGGCAGCGCGGTCGCGCGTGCGGTCGTGCGCGCGCCCGGCGGTGGGCGGCGCTACGGCCGGCGCGGCCGGCGTGCGGCCACTCCCTGGCATCAGCTGGCCACCAAGTGCGCGGCCACGCCACGCCGGGGCGCCGGCTGCACCAGTGGGGCGAAGCCCACGCGGGCCCACATCTGGATCGTCTGCGTCGGCGCCGGCGCTTCCAGCAGCTGGCGGATGGCCGCGTAGGGACGCGCCTGTTCCGGGTATTCCTGCAGCGCCTGCTGCAACGGATGCATGGCCACTCCCTGGGCCGTGCCCGCGAGCTGGACACGGGCATAAGCGCGGCCGGCATTGACCTGCGTGACGCGGTCGTTGCCCCGGCTCACCAGCCACAGGAAACCGGGCGTCGAAGCGATCTTCGTGCCGAAATCCTTGATCTGGCTGGTGGTGGCGAAGTCGTCCGACCCCGGCGCCTGGCTGCGGTCGAACAGGCCCAGGCGGTCCATCCACACCACCATCGGATCGGTCAACGACAGGCCGTCGCGGTGCCGGGCGATTTCCGCCGCGCCCACGCGCAGCACCTTGTACGACTCCAGCATGGCGCGCGGCGTGGTCAGCTCGATGCGCCAGGCCGCGTTGGCGATTTCGCGTTGCGCCCGGATCTCGTCGGCAGAGTCGGGCCGGTCGATGCCGACGAAGCCGAAGCGCAGCGGGTGGGGCTGGACGGCATCGGCCATGGCCTGCCAGGCCTCAGCCGGCACCGGGCGCTCCAGCTCGTAGGCGCTGCGGTTGGTGCGGCGCTTGAAGATCTGTCCGAAGAGTGGGTCCTTGCTCACATTGGTGTCTTCGACGAGCCGGATGCGCGCCACCGGGCGCTCGTCGATCTTCTCGGGCCCGAACTCGCCTTCAGGAAAGAGCGTTATCTCGGCGCGCTGGCTGCGTTCGCGCGCCGCCAGGTCGAGCAGTTCGATGAAGGTGCCGTGGCTCATCATGATCTGGCGCGAGAACGGGTCGGTCTCGGGCAGCAGCCGCTTGAGGTCGCAGCGCAGCAGGATCTCGTCCGGCGTGCGCAGGTCCACCAGCCAGGACTGCAGGTTGTGCGAGTGCGGCGCCAGGATGGCGTGACCCAGGATCCAGCGCCGCAGATCGGGCTCCTGTCCGGGCCCCTGCCAAGGCGCCAGCGCCTCGGGCGGCAAGCCGCTGTCGCAGCCGGCCAGCGGCGCTGCGGCCGCAGCCACCACGCCACCGCCGACGAGGCGGACGAAGGCACGTCGATGCATCATGATCTCCTGCAGTCACTTTATGGTGACATCAATTTAGTCACTGATCGGTGACGTGTCAAGTCCTGTGGTCGACTGTCTTGGTGCGGCCCAAGTCACCAAAGCAGTTTTCGGCATGTGCGCCGGCATTGGCAGACAATCTTCGAACCGCGGCGGCCGTGCGCCAGACAACGTCGCTTGCCGACCGGTCCGCCACCCACCGACCCGGGGCACCCCTTGCAACCAGATACCCCGCTCGACGACAACGACCTGGAGCGCCTGGGCGCGCTGCTCGACGCCCTGCCCGCGCCGCTGGAGCCGCTGGACGTGAGTGCACTCGACGGCTTCCTGTGTGGCGTGCTGCTGCAGCCGCAGCCGGTGCCGGCCGGGCAGTGGCAGACTTGGGTCAGCGACGTCGAGGGCCGCCCTGCGCCCGCCGGCCCGGCGCTGGACGAATTGCTGTCGCTGGTGCGGCGCCGCCATGCCGAGCTGGACCATGCCATCGGCCAGCGCCAGTGGTTCGACCCTTGGGTCTTTCCGCTCGACGACGAGGCCTCCGCCAACGAATGCGTGCTGCCCTGGGTGGCCGGCTTCGCCGCCGCAATGGACCATTTCCCGGCGCTGATGGCCGTGGACGACCCCGAGCTGGTGGAGCCGCTGGCCCTGCTGTACCTGCATTTCGACCCCGAAGACCTGGAAGACGCCGACGCGTTGGCAGCGGTGATCGAAACGCTGGAGCCGCCGGCCGACCTGGCCGAGGCGGTGCAGGATATCGTGCGTGCCGTGATGCTGATGGCCGACGTGACGCGGCCGCGCCGCCCGCCTCAGTCCGCCTCCACTCGTCGGCCCACGCATCGGCCCAAGCACCCGCCCAACCCCCGTCGCCACCCGCGCTGAAGGAAGAAGCCTCCATGTCCTTGTCGATCCCGCGTACCGCCTGCCGCACGGCCATGGCCTGCCTGCTGCTGGCGCTGGCCGGCCTGTCGCCACTGGCGGCCACGGCAGCGGACACTCCCTAGCCCGCGCCGGCGCTGGGCGTGGGGCCGGACTGCGCGCCGAACAGCGCCTGCGCGTGCAGCCCCAGCCCCTGCGCCACACTGGCGTAGCGGTCGCCGCGCACCACTTGCGCCGCGGGGAAGCAGGCCGCGATGCGGTCCACCAACGGCGCCAGACCGGTGGAGCCGCCGGTGAAATAGAGCACGTCCACCGCCCCGGCCGGCACCCCGGCCAAGTGCGCCGTCTCGCGGCCGGCGGCCACGATGCGCTGCAGGTCGGCTTCGATCGCCGCCGCCGCTCCGGCCTCATGCAGCGCCGCCGCCAGGCCCGGTTCGACGACCGACAAGTCGATCTGCGCCTGCCCGCGTTCAGCCACATCGATCTTGGCCTGTTCCGCCGCGCCGGCCAGCGCGTGGCCCAGGCGCTGGGTCACCGTGGTCATCAGGCGTGCGTAATGCAGCGGTTGCGCGTACCAGGACTTCATGCCGCGCAGTTCGGCCAGCCGCGCCGGCGCGTAGACGGTGTTGATGAGGTGCCAGGTGGCAAGGTCGAAATACACCGCGTGCGGCACCTCGCGCGCCACCTCGCCGGGGCGCGCCGGCCGCAGCGAGCGGTAGCCCAGCAGCGGCAGGATGCTGGCCAGCTCCACATGGCGGTCGAAATCGGTACCCGCCAGGTGCACGCCGTGGTTGGCCAGGATGTCGTCGCGGCGCTCGGCGCGGCCACGGCGGGCGGGCCCCACGCGCACGAGCGAGAAGTCGGAGGTGCCGCCGCCGATATCGGCCACCAGCACCAGTTGCTCGCCGCTGATCCGGCTCTCATGGTCCAAAGCAGCGGCGATCGGCTCGTACTGGAAGTGCACCTCGGCAAAGCCCACGGCGTGCGCAGCGGTTTCCAGCGCCGCCTGCGCACGCGCGTCGCGCTCGGGGTCGTCGTCGACGAAGAAGACCGGCCGGCCCAGCACCACGCGGCCGATCGGCGCGCCCGCCTCGGCCTCGGCCAGTTGCTTGAGCCGCCGCAGGAAGCCCGTGACGACGTCGCGGTAGCGCACGGAGCGACCGCCGCCGATGTCGGTGCTCTGGTCGAGCAGCGTGGCGCCGAGAATGCTTTTCATCGACCGCATCAGCCGGCCTTCGGCGCCTTCGACGTAGGCCGCGAGCGCGGCGCGGCCGTACAAGCGCTCGGCTTCCAGATGATGGGCCGGCGTGTCGGCGCGGTAGAACACCGCCGTGGGCATGGTCGGGAAGCCCGGCTCCAGCGCCACCAGGCCGACACCGCCGGCCGCACGCGGCAAGGCCACGGCCGAATTGGAGGTGCCGAAGTCGATGGCGGCAAAGCCGGGCGCAGCAGACGTGGCGGGCGCGGGTGAACGAAGGCTCATGAAAGGGGCCGACGCCGGCAGCGCCGCGGATTCGAAGGGAGCGGAAATCTTAGCGACGTCCCCGCTCGCCGCGACCCGTCGTGAATTGCCACACATCGCCCCCCCTGTTCGGTGTGTTGCCGAATGTCTTCAGGCGTGACACTCTTTACCACCCTTATCGAGAGGCCGCCGCCATGGACAAGTCCGACGCTCCCCGCCGCTGGTTCGGACTGTGGCGTGCCGGCGAGCGCGCGCCCCAGGACGACCCCGCCGACCTGGGTACCGCCTTCGGTCTGGACCTAAGTCTGAGCGAGCTGTGCGACGAATTGCCGTCGCCGTCGTCGCCGATGGATGGCAAGGCCGGCTGGATGCAGCGCATGACCCTGAGGCGCCGGCCCGCCTTCTGAAGATGTCCGGCGCTGCGCCCGAGCGCGCGACTGACCAGTTCATTCTACGACGGTCACGGCTACAATTGGGCGATGGCTCGTCTTTCATTCCGGGAACAAGTGCTGCGTGTCCGCGAGGACGCGATCGTCGAATCCGTCAATCGGCTGCTGGCCGACAAGGGTTTCGACCTCATGACGGTGGACGAGGTGGCTGCCGACGTGGGCATCGCCAAGGCCAGCCTGTACAAACACTTTCCGTCCAAGGAAGCGCTGGCCGCGGCGGCCATGGTGCGGCTGCTGCAGCGCACGCTGGCGGTGGTGGACCAGCAGGCGGCGCAGGTGCAGGCCTCGCCCATGCAGCGGCTGGAGGCCGTGACGCGCTGGGCGCTGGAACTGCAGGTGGCCGGCGACATGCCGACCCTGCCTTCGCAGAATTCCTCGTTGCGCGCCGAGCTGATGGCGCACAAGGGCTACCTGGAACTGCTGCTGCAGCTGAGCGAGCGGCTCGGCGAATGGATCGTGCAGGCGCAGGCCGCGGGCGACATCGACTCCACGCTGCCGCCCGACGTGGTGCTGTACACCATCTTCGCGCGCGCCTGCGACCCCGTGCCGGCCTTCCTGAAGGCCGGCGGCCAGCACAGCGACGCCCAGATCGTCGACTGGGTGCTGTCGATCTGCCTGCACGGCTTGCGCGGCCCGCAGTCGCCGGCCTGCGCGGCCGGCGCGCCCACGCCGGTGCGCTAGCGGATCAGCAGCGTCGGCGTTTCGCAGTTGGCCAGCACCTTGGTGGCCACCGAGCCCATCACCAGGTTGGTGAGCGTGCCGTGGCCGTGCGAGCCCAGGATGAGCAGGTCGTATTTCCCCTTCTGGGCCGCCTCGGCGATGATCTCCGCGGCGGGGCCGATCTTGGTCACGTACTTGGCCGTCAGGCCCTGACGGGCACAGAAGGTGCGGATTGGCTTGAACACCTTCTCGGCCATGTCGTCGTAATAGGACTTCAGCGTTTCCTTTTCCAGCACCGACGCGGCGCGCGGCGGCACCGCGGGCACGGCGTGCAGCAGGGTGTATTCATGCTGTGCGCCCAGCCATTCGTCGTGCGCCGCCAGGTAGGCGAGCATGCGCTTGGTATAGGGACTGCCATCAACGGCGGCGAGGATTTTCATATCTGCTCCAAAGCGAGCCCGCCATGAGGACCCGTTGTTGAAGTTTGGCACGGCCGTTCGGGGCCGCCTTGATCGCGCGCAGCAAGCGTGCGCGACAAGCGGCACAGCGGCTCAGCGGCTCAGCGGCTCAGCGGCTCAGCGGCTCAGCGGCTCAGCGGCTCAGACCTCGAGCGTCAGCAGCGGTGCGTGCCCCAGGTCCTCGCCCTTGGCGGCCAGGCCGCGCGCGTTGCAGACCACGCGCACCGGCGCACGTGCCGCGCGCGGCAGCGTGTAGTCGTGGCGGCAGTGCAGGTGGCCGTGCAGCCAGAGATCGGCCCGCGGGATGAGGTCGTCGTCGGCGTTGCAGAAGCTGGCGGTGCCGGGTTGCCGGCCGTAGCGCGGGTCGGCACTCATCAGGCTGGGCGCGAAGTGTGTGACGACCAGCGTCTTGTCCCAGCGGTCGCGAGGCGCATGCGCCAGTTCGGCTTCCAGCCAGGCACGGCAGGCCAGGCCTTCCTCGCGCACGCCGGCGGCGTCGAAGGGCACGCCGCCGCGCGTGGCGGCCATCAGGCGCATGAAATATTCGGCAGCGCGCATCGCACGCTCACGGTGCTTCGCGCCGAAGAGGTCGAAGTCGCTCCAGCGCGTGGCGCCGAGGATGCGCACCCGCCGGCCATCCTTGGCGGTGAAGACCAGCGATTCGCGCTGCAGCAGCCGCAGGCCGAAGCGCGCGCAATGCTCGCGCAGCCCGGCCCAGGCGGCGCTCACGTCGCGCCCGTCGAATTCGTGGTTGCCGGCGACCACCACCACCGGCACCGGCCAACCGGCGAAGCGCTCGTAGCCGGCCCAGGTGCTGTCCACGTCGCCGGCCA
>JAABPT010000056.1 GCA_011391855.1 Burkholderiales bacterium | reverse complement strand
GCCGGTCTTGGGGTCGCGGATGGAACCGTCGCCGGCCAGGTAGTAGCCCTTCAGTTCCGGCGGGTAGTAGCTTTTCTGGAAGCGTTCGTCGTCGCCCCAGATGGTGCGGATCATGCTCGGCCAGGGCTTCTTGATGACGAGGATGCCGCCCTGCCCGTTGGGCACGTCGTTGCCGGTCTCGTCGACGATGGCTGCCGTGATGCCCGGGAAGGGCAGCGTGCACGAGCCCGGCACCATGGGCGTGGCGCCCGGCAGCGGTGTGATGACGTGGCCGCCGGTCTCCGTCTGCCAGAAGGTGTCGACGACGGGGCAGCGGCCGCCGCCCACGTGCTTGTAGTACCACTCCCAGGCCGCGGGGTTGATGGGCTCGCCCACCGTGCCCAGGATGCGCAGGCTCGAAAGATCGCTCTTGTTCGGGTGCACCGCGGCGTTGCCTTCGGCGGCCTTGATCAGCGAGCGGATGGCCGTGGGCGCGGTGTAGAAGATGGTGACCTTGTGCTTCTCGATCATCTTCCAGAAGCGGGCCGCGTCGGGGTAGGTAGGCACGCCCTCGAACACCACCTCGGTGCCGCCCAAAGCCAGCGGGCCATAGGTGATGTAGCTGTGCCCGGTGACCCAGCCGATGTCGGCCGTGCACCAGAACACGTCGTCGGCCTTCAGGTCGAAGGTCCAGGCGGTGGTCAGCGCGGCGTGCAGCAGGTAGCCGCCGGTGCTGTGCTGCACGCCCTTGGGCTTGCCGGTGGAGCCGCTGGTGTAGAGCAGGAACAGCGGGTGCTCGGCGCCCACCCACTCGGGTTCGCAGGTGGTGGGCCGGTCATACAGCTCCTCGTGCAGCCAGCGGTCGCGCGCCGCATTCCAGGGGATGCTGCCGCCGGTGCGCTTGTAGACGATGACGTTGGCCACGCTCTCGCAGCCGCCCAGCGCCAGTGCCTCGTCGACGATGCTCTTCAGCGGCAGCTGCTTGCCGCCGCGCAGTTGCTCGTCGGCGGTGATCACCATCACCGCGCCGGTGTCGTTGATGCGGTCGCGCAGCGCCTGTGCCGAGAAGCCGCCGAAGACCACCGAGTGCGGCGCGCCGATGCGCGCGCAGGCCTGCATGGCGGCCACGCCCTCGATGCTCATGCTCATGTAGATGACGACGCGGTCGCCCTTCTTCACGCCGCGCGCCTTCAGCGCGTTGGCCAGCTGGTTCACGCGCGCCAGCAGTTCGCTGTAGCTGACGCGGGTGACGGCGCCGTCGTCGGCCTCGAAGATGATGGCGGTCTTCTCGCCCAGGCCGCGCTCGATATTGCGGTCCAGGCAGTTGTAGCTGGCATTCAGCGTGCCGTCGGCGAACCACTTGAAGAAGGGCGGGTTGCTGCTGTCCAGCACCTGAGTGAACGGTGTCTTCCAGCTCACGAACTGGCGCGCCAGTCGCGCCCAGTAGCCTTCGTAGTCGCGCTCGGCCTCGTCGACGAGCGCCTGGTAGGCGGCCATGCCCGATACCGTGGCGTTGGCCACCAGCGAGGCCGGCGGAAGATGGGTGACGAGTTCGGTGGCTTGGGTCTCGGGCATGCGTGTCTCCTGGGGAAGGAATGTCTCTTGGGGTGCTCGGAAGCTAAAGGCGTGCTCTGACAAACCCCTTACGCACCGCGCCGGCTACCACGATGCGAAAAACTACAATTCGCCTCCAGACGAAAGTCCCCGATGCCTGGCGGCCCGGCCGCCCCACCCCCTCAACCAAAGCCTCCCGCATGACGGTTCCATCACCTGTCGAGCGCAGCCGCCAGCGCGCGCTGCCCAATTTCATCTTCGCCAGCCGCTGGCTGCAGCTGCCGCTGTACCTGGGGCTGATCGTGGCCCAGTGCGTCTACGTCTTCCACTTCTGGGTCGAGCTCACGCACCTCATCGAGGCCGTTTTCGGCAACGAGCAGGCGCTGGTCAAGCTGGTCACCAGCATCGGCTACAAGGCGGGCCCGGACTGGGTGCCGCAGCTCAACGAGACGGTGATCATGCTGGTGGTGCTGGGCCTGATCGACGTGGTGATGATCAGCAACCTGCTGATCATGGTCATCGTCGGCGGCTACGAGACCTTCGTCTCGCGCATGAACCTGGAAGGCCACCCCGACCAGCCGGAATGGTTGAGCCACGTCAATGCCTCGGTGTTGAAAGTCAAGCTCGCCACGGCCATCATCGGCATCAGCTCGATCCACCTGCTGAAGACTTTCATCAACGCCGAGAACTACACCGACAAGGTGCTGCTCTGGCAGACGGCGATCCACATCGCCTTCCTGCTCTCGGCGATGGCCATCGCGCTGACCGACCGGCTCATGACACCGGTCGGCCACGCACCGCACGACTGATCCAAGGAGCCTGTCCATGCCCACGCCCACGACAACGATCCGCCATGCCGACCTCGTCGAAACCGTGGCTGCGGCATTGCAGTACATCAGCTACTACCACCCTGCCGACTACATCACACACCTGGCGCGCGCCTACGAGCGCGAGGCTTCGCCGGCGGCCAAGGACGCCATTGCGCAGATCCTCACCAACTCGAAGATGTGCGCGCAGGGCCACCGGCCCATCTGCCAGGACACCGGGGTCGTCAACGTCTTCCTGAAGATCGGCATGGACGTGCGCTTCGAGGGCTTCGCCGGGTCGATCGAGGACGCCGTCAACGAAGGCGTGCACCGTGCCTACACCGACAAGGACAACCCGCTGCGCGCCTCGGTACTGGCCGACCCGCTGTTCGAGCGCAAGAACACCAAGGACAACACGCCGGCCGTCACCCACATGACGGTGGTGCCCGGCAACAAGCTCGAGGTGACGGTCGCCGCGAAGGGCGGTGGCTCCGAGAACAAGAGCAAGTTCATCATGATGAACCCGAACGACAGCCTGGTCGACTGGGTCATGAAGACGGTGCCGACCATGGGTGCCGGCTGGTGCCCGCCGGGCATGCTGGGCATCGGCGTCGGCGGCACCGCAGAGAAGGCCATGCTGCTGGCCAAGGAAGCGCTGATGGAGCCGATCGACATGTTCGACCTGCTCGCCCGCGGCCCGGCCAACAAGCTGGAAGAACTGCGCATCGAGCTGTACGAGAAGGTCAACGCCCTGGGCATCGGTGCGCAGGGCCTGGGCGGCCTGACCACGGTGCTGGACGTGAAGATCGCGCTGTACCCCACGCACGCCGCCGGCAAACCGGTGGCCATGATCCCCAACTGCGCCGCCACCCGCCACGCGCACGTGGTGATGGACGGCTCAGGGCCGGTCTACCTGGACCCGCCCAGCCTGGACTTGTGGCCGAACGTGAAGTGGGCGCCCGACTACGACAAGAGCCGCAAGGTCGACCTGAACCAGCTCACGCGCGAGGAGGTGGCGAGTTGGAAGCCCGGCGATACGCTGCTGCTCAGCGGCAAGATGCTCACCGGGCGCGACGCCGCGCACAAGCGCATCCAGGACATGCTGGCCAAGGGCGAAAGGCTGCCGGTGGACTTCACCGACCGCGTCATCTACTACGTGGGCCCGGTCGACCCGGTGCGCGACGAGGTCATGGGCCCGGCCGGCCCCACCACCGCCACGCGCATGGACAAGTTCACCGAGATGATGCTCAGCTCAACCGGTCTCATCGGCATGATCGGCAAGGCCGAGCGCGGGCCGGTGGCCATCGAGGCCATCAAGAAGCACAAGAGCGCCTACCTCATGGCCGTGGGCGGCGCCGCCTACCTGGTGGCCAAGGCCATCAAGCAGGCGAAAGTGGTGGGCTTTGCCGACCTAGGGATGGAGGCCATCTACGAATTCGACGTGCAGGACATGCCGGTGACGGTGGCCGTGGACAGCCAGGGCACCAGCGTGCACAACACCGGGCCGAAGGAATGGCAGGCGAAGATCGGCAAGATCCCCGTCGTCACCGCCTGAGCCCATGACAATGCCGGCGTGTCGCAGCACTTCGAAGTCCATCCGCAGAACCCGCAGCCCAGGCTCCTGAAGCAGGCGGCGCAGATCCTGCGTGACGGCGGCATTGCCGCCGTGCCCACCGACAGCAGCTATGCGCTGGTGTGCCGGCTGGACGACAAGCTGGCGGCCGAAAACCTGCGCCGCATCCGGCAGGTGGACGACAAACACCACCTCACGCTGCTGTGCCGCGACCTGTCGGAACTGGCGCATTTCGCGCGCGTGGACAACCGGCAATATCGGCTGCTCAAGCTGGGTACGCCGGGGCCGTTCACCTTCATCCTGGAAGCCACCAAGGAAGTGCCGCGGCGGCTGTCGCACCCCTCGCGGCGCACCATCGGCCTGCGTGTGCCCGACCACAGGGTGACGCAGGAACTGCTGTCACAGTTCGGCGAGCCGCTGCTCGCGACGACGCTGATCCCGCCCGGCGAAACCGAGCCGCTGAACGACGCTGCCGAGATCCGCGCGCGCTTCGAAAAGGTGCTGCAGGCCGTGGTGGATGCCGGCGCCTGCCCGATGCAGCCCACCACCGTGATCGACCTCAGCGGCGACGAACCCGTGCTGGTGCGCCAGGGCCGAGGCGACCCGGCACGGCTGGGGCTGTAGTCCGGGGCTGCAATCAGCCGCGCGGCTGCAGCGCCAGCCGAACACGCTCCGGGTTGAACCCCACCTGCGGCACGCCGCGCACCAGGATCACCGGCGTGCCCGGCGAACGCGTGGCGTCGAAATCGGCCTGGCATTGCGCGTCGCGCTCGATCATGCATTCCCTGAACGGAACGCTGTGTTCGGTGAACCAGCCCCGCGCCACGGTGCAGATGGCGCAGGTTTCGGAAGACAGCATGCGGATGTCGCCGGGCTGCGCCAGCACCGCCACCTGCGCGCCAAGGCGCTGTTCGTGGCGCCCGGCCCACCACTGGCTGGCCACGCTGACCGCCAGCACCAGTGCCACCAGACCGAACAAGGAGCGCTTGGACGTCTTCACAGCGCCGCGGTGACGACCATCTCCACGCGCCATTCCGGCTTGGCCAGGTTTGCCTGCACGGTGGCGCGCGGCGGCGCATGGCCGGCCGGTACCCAGGCTTCCCATACCGCATTGAGGGCGGGAAAGTCGGCCAGGTCCTTGACGAAGATCTGCACGCGCAGGATCTTGCTCTTGTCGGTGCCGGCGCGCGCCAGCAGCGCGTCGATGGCGGCCAGCACCTGCTGCGTCTGGCCGGTGATGTCCTGCGTGCCGTCGGCAGCCACCTGGCCGGCCAGGTAGCACACGCCGTTGTGCACGGCCATCTCCGACAGGCGCGTGCCGACGTCGAATCGCTGAACCATCAGTGGTGTCCCTTTTTAGGTTTGCCGTGGCCATGCGAGCCTTTCGGCGCATGAACGGCCGGGTGCGGCACGGCGTGAGCCACCGCGGCCTTATGGCCCAGCTTGCTTTCGGTGCCGGCGATCAACTTGCGGATATTGCCTTCGTGCCGCCACACCAGCAGCAGGCTCATGCCGATGAGCGCCAGGATGCCCGGCTCCAGCCCCCAGATCAGCGCCTGGTAGAACGGCGCGAAGACAGCGGCCACCACCGAGGCCAGCGACGAATAGCGGAAGAAGGCGGCGATGATGACCCAGGTGGCCAGCGTCGCCAGCCCGAGCCAGGGGTTCAGCGCCATCAGCACGCCGGCCGCGGTGGCCACGCCCTTGCCACCCTGGAAGCGGAAGAAGACCGGCCACAAATGGCCCAGAAAGGCGGCCAGGCCGACGAAGGCCGCGGTCGTCTCGCCCAGGCCGTAGCGCGGGCCGTAGATCAGGCACAGCAGCACCGGCACATAGCCCTTCAGCGCATCCAGGGCCAGCGTCAGCACCGCCGCCGCCCGGTTGCCCGAGCGCAGCACGTTGGTGGCACCCGGGTTCTTGCTGCCGTAGCTGCGCGGGTCGGCCAGGCCCATGACGCGGCTGATGAGCACGGCGAACGACAGCGAGCCTGCGAAGTAGGCCGCCAGCAGGGCAACGGGAAAGGCGATCGGGGACATGGAGGCGGCGAGTTTAAGGTGTGGGACCGGCGGGCCGGTCGAGCCGCAAGCGGCTCATGGCGCCAGCGCGCAGTGCACCGGCCGCGCCTGCAGCAGCGGCACCAGCACCGACGGATCGATGCCCACCAGGAAGCCACGCCGGCCACCGTTGATGAAGATGCGCGGCAGTTCCAGCACGCTGGCTGCCACGAACACCCGCATCGCCTTCTTCGTGCCGAACGGCGAGGTACCTCCGACCAGATAGCCACTGTGGCGCTGCGCCACCTCGGGCGTGCACGGCTCCACGCTCTTGACGCCGATCTCTCGCGCCAGGGCCTTGGTGCTGACCTGGCGGTCGCCGTGCATGAGCACGATCAGCGGCTGCGCCTTGTCGTCCTGCATCACCAGCGTCTTCACCACCGCGTGTTCGGGCAGGCCCAACTGGCGCGCCGATTCGGCGGTGCCGCCGTGGTCGACGTAGTCGTAGGGGTGCTCGGAAAAGGCCACGCCGGCACGGCGCAGCATCTGCGTGGCCGGCGTCTCGCTGACGTGCTTGTCCTTGCGGGCCATGGTCCGAACCCCTCACCCCAGCCCTCTCCCCGCAGGCGGGGAGAGGGAGAAATTCAATCCCCTTCGACCCACTCGATCTGCGCGCCCAGCGCACGGATATTCTCCGCAAACCGCGGATGCGCACGCCGCACCGGCGAGGCATGCCGGATCACGCTTTTGCCCGGGATGCTGGCGGCCAGCATGAGCAAGGCGATGGCCACACGAATGATGTACGGGCTGTCCACCTCGGCCGGTGCCAGCGGCTTGCCGCCGAAGGTGACGATGCGGTGCGGGTCGGCCATGAAGGCGTGGCCGCCGAACTTGGAGAGTTCACTCGTCCAGCCCATGGCGCCGTCGTAGACCTTGTTCCAGAACATCGCGCTGCCTTCGGCCTTCACGCCCAGGGCCACGAAGATGGGCAGCAGGTCCACCGGCAGGTAGGGCCAGGGCGCCGCTTCCACCTTCTGCAGGATATTGCGCGTGAAAGGCTCCTTCACGCGCAGCGGCCCTTCCACCACGGTGTGCGACCAGCCGCCCTCGTGCACCACCTGCACGCCGAACTTGGCGAAGGTGCGGTCGATGAGCGGGAACTGCTCGGGCGCCGAATTCTTCACCGCCACGCTGCCGCCGGTGATGGCGCCCAGCGCCATGAAGGTCACCGCCTCGTGGAAGTCCTCGGTGAAGGTGAAGGTGCCGCCGCCGAGCTGCCGCACGCCGTGCACCGTGAGGCGCGAGGTCCCCATACCTTCGATCTGCGCGCCCAGCATCGTCATGAAGGCGCAAAACTCCTGCACGTGCGGCTCGCTGGCGGCATTCATCAGCGTGCTGGTGCCGTGCGCCTGCGCGGCACATAGCACGAAATTCTCGGTGGTGGTGACGCTGGCGTAGTCCAGCCAGTGGTGGTTGGCCTGCAAGCCGCCTTCGGCGCGGATGATCAGCGCCTCGCGGCTGCGTTCCACGGTGCAGCCGAAACGTTCCATCACCTCCACGTGCGGGTCGATTTCGCGCACCCCCAG
>JAABPT010000055.1 GCA_011391855.1 Burkholderiales bacterium | reverse complement strand
ACGATCGTACCGGCAGGGTCGGACCTCTCCGACCACAGGCCAGCAATCGCCCAGGGTTGGTCATCGGCACGTGTCATTCGCCACCAGACATTCCGGCCGGTCTCCCAGTTCGGCTCCTGGTACCAGGCCACCAGGATCAAGCAACGCTGGCCCGCGGTACAGGCTGCGTGACAGGTGGCACGGCTCGCCACGGTTTCGCTGCGGGCGTTGTTCGTCAGGATCGCACGCGGCTCCAAGCGACGTGCCCGGGACTTCGGCTGGATCATCCCCACTGCCCGATCGTTCCCTGCAGCCGGCCGTCGATCGACCTCAGGAACAGCCCGGTGCCGAAGGGCCGGACCGGTACGGCGGCCCCCCTCCGCGGGCGGCTCTTCCCCCTTCAATCGCGCTGCCGTAGACCTGTCGGTCAAGTTGACCCCCCATACAGCCGACCTCCGGGTCTACCTCGTCCCGGCCGCAGGCGGATGCACCTGCCTGACCCTTTCAGGCCAAGGCATCTGCAGCGCGAGTCAACGCTTTGGCGCCGCCTCCTTCAGGCCCGGCACGAACTCGGCCCCATCGAGCACCCTGAGCGACGAGCCCGCGAAGTCGCTTCCGATCGGCTCCTGGCGGCCGCCGAGGCACTTCGCCAGAAAGCCCTCGCTGATCGCGTAGAACGAGGTGCGGTTTTCCGGTCGTGCGAAGCCGTGGCCCTCGTCCGGATACAGCACATAGGTCACATCGGACCGTCAAGAAGCCATCATCCCCGAGCGGCGGGTCGTCTTTAAGCACCCACAGTCGGCATCTACGCTCCCGCTACCGCGCGGCGGCGGGTGGGCCGCCGTGATCGCTGCCGCCGCCCTGGCCGGCCGCGCTGTCGGACGGCGTGGCCGTTCAGGAAGCCGGCGGTACGCGCAGCACAGGCATCAGGGGGTCGATTTCATTGGCATGCCGGCGCGGACGATCGGCAACGAGCGCTGCAAGATCAGCAAGCCCCCGCGCATCGACGCGGCCGAAACGCTGCGGCAGGTCGGCAAACCGCATCCCCTCTCGCACGAGCCAGGCCATCGCGGTGTGGCGGAGCCGTTCCGGTGTCAGGGCGCCGCTGTCGGGCAGACCGGCGTCGACGGCCGCGCACAGGAGCAGCATCTGCAGGTCGGACTCGCCCAGCGCCTGCCCGTCGGCGTCGTGCACCATCGGTGCATCGGCCGGCGCATCGGCCGGTGGCAGTTCGCCGACGAACCATGGCGGTACCGCAACGTCGCGCGCCCAGGCGCCGTCGACGTGCAGCGTGAGCGCCTTGCGATCGATGTCGCGCAGCCGCAGCGCCATCAGCTCCGGCGTCGTCAGGCCGAGCAGCCAGGCCGCGCACGCCAGCCTCGCCGGCCCGTGAGCGGCGGTGAGCAGGGCCGCCGCCTCCGGCTGCGTGAGTTCTCGTAGAGGCGGACCCGACAGCTTCGGCGGGGCCACGGCATCCGGCGGCGATATCGCCGTCAGTGGCTGCGCGACCTGCGGCGCCAGGCGCAAGGATGCGCCATCCGGCGCCACAGCCGGCCAGGACGGTGGCAGCACCAGCGTCACCGGCGCCGCGGCTGCAATCGCCGGCGGCCGGTTGAATAATTCAACCAGGCCCATCGCCAGCAAGCCGAGTGCGAGCGAAACCGCCAGCACGAGTCCGCCGTCACGCCAGTAATTGGGGCGCCACGGCCGGTCGGGAGCCGTTCCCGGCTGCAACACGTCGACGGCCGGACGGCGGCCTTCTTGACTGGCCTCCAGTCGCGCCAGGCGTTCAAGCGTTTCGCGCCGCGCGCGCTCGATCGACGCCAGGTCGTCCTCCATCGCCTTGGCCTGCGCAAAGCGGACCGAGAAGTTGCGCAGCCCCTGGCGACCGGAGGCGATCTGGGTCTGCAATTGCACGACGTTGGCCCGTGCGGTGGCCACGTCTTCCTGCGCCTTGGCCAGGGCCTGTTCCTGGCTCACGGCCCGCCGCTCGACGATCTGCGCATCCAGCTCGGACAGCCGCGTGCGCAGGGCGCGCGAGCGGGGATCCATGGTCATGAACTCTTCCGTGTATGACCGGCTAAGTTCGCGCAAATCCTCGCGCAGCTGCGACGCGCGTTGCTCCAGGCTGGCCAAGGTGGGGTCGTCCCTTGCCGCCGTGGCGCCCTGGCCGGCGGTGACCGCGTCCTGGAGGGCGCGCAACCGGGCCTCGGCCGTGGCCTGCTTCTCGATTGCCGCGTTCAAAGCGGTGGTCAGGCCGCGCGTGCGCGCCACCGACTCGTTCTCATCGCGTTCGGTCGACAGCAGGCCGGCGCCGCCGCGGAAGCGCTCGAGCTGCGTCTGGCGTTCGCTGGCCGCCTGCGCCAGCCGTGCCAGTTCGTCGCGCGTCTGTGCCAGCCGCTGGTCATCGCCGGTGCTGTGCGACGCCAGCAGTTGCTCGCGGTACAGGTCGACCAGCTCGTTCAGTGCCGCGGCCAGCAGCAATGGCGGTGCGCCGGTGGCCGAGAGCTCGATCACCGCCGAGCCCGGCACCGGGTGCACGCCGATCATTAATTGCAGCTGCGACACGGCGTCGCCACCGGGCGCATCGATCCGATGACCTGCAGCCAGCAGACGTTGCTGTACGAGCTCAAGCAAGGGCCGACTGCCCAGTCGCTGCACCTGCGCCACGAAATCGGCACCGATGTCCGATGCCGGCAGTGGTGCCGACGCCGGCGCTGGCGCAGCGTTCAGCGCCGGCAGGGTGAGCTGGATGCGGGCTATGGCCCGGTACTCGGCCGGACGCAGCAGGTTCCAGGCCATGCCGACCGTCAGGCACAGGAGGAAGACGCTCGCGAAGACCTGCAGCCGGCGCCGGTTGCCGCGCGTGGCGCGGGCAGCGGCGGAAGAAAAATCGTCACTCGATGTCACTGCCGGCCCTGGATTCAACCCTGGATTCAAGATACGCATGGCGACCTCTCCGGGCACTTCAAGACCATGGAACCCCGCCCCGCATGCGGCCGCGCTGGCCCGCGCTTCGTCACCGCAGACCCCTGCCGAACCAGGGATGCGCCCGCGACTGCAGTGGTGCAGAGCTTATCGTGCCACGCTTGTCCGCGGGCCAACCCACCGATCTCAGGGGGCGTCGACACCGACATCGACCCGGAGTGCGTAGCATGCGGGCATGTCCATCGATCTTGCACGTTCATCAGGTCCCGCGTCGGCATCCAGGCGGGGGTCGATGGTGGTCGTGGCGCTGGCGCTTTACGGCTGCGCCACCGCGCCACCCTCCCAACCCACTGCGCCGGTCGAGCCTGCGGCACCGCCGGCGTCCGCGGACCGCCGTGCCTCGACACTGGCCGTCGAACGCCAGTGGCTGCAGTCGTGGTTCGAGGGCACGCCAGTTTTCATCGGCCAGCGCAACGACGGTGCGGTGAGCGTCGACGTGCCGCGCGAATTCTGCTTCGACGCGGGCCGCAGCGCCGTCAAGGCGCCGCTCGCCGCCGTGCTCGACAAGGTGGCAGAAAGCTTGCGCCGCAACGGCTGGGCTCACCTGCCGCTGGTCGCGGCGCCGGCGGATGCTGCGGCGACATCCCCCCTGGCCCTGCAGCGGGCGGCCCAGGTGCGCAAACACCTGATTTCGCGCGGCGTGCCTGCAGCGCGGCTCGGCAGCCCGACCGCCACGACGGCAGCGGCGGTGAAGCTGCGCATGGAAGCCGCGTCGCCGTGATAGCCCCGGACCGGGAGATTGCTGCACCCGGTCCGAACTCTCGATCTGGAAGGCCTGGCTGGCGCAACCGCGTCGCCTGAGCCTGCTTCGATGGGGTGTTTGCGATGCGCAGTCCATCTTCTTGCCATCTGTTGGGCTGGATACGGCGAGCCACTGCGATGTTCGCCAGCGCACAGATGCTGCGGCGAGGCCGGTTCAGAATCGGTGCGGCTTTGGGCGCTTCAATGCACTCAGCAGACCCGTTTCGGTATCACCCATGCAGCGAAAGGAATGGAAGTCATGAACAGAATCATCTGGCTCGTCGGCGCCATCGTCATCATCTTGTTCGTGCTGAGTTACTTCGGCTTGCGCTGAGCGCGCACGGTAAAGATCGAGGCCTTCGAACCGGTGCGGCCTCGATACCGGACTCGGTGCGGGAGCGCTGCGCGTTCAGCGCCCCGGGGATTGCACAGGCACTGGACGGTGCCTTTTGCTGCTGCGCGCAAGGGTGCCGCGGCAGCGCGTGCGGTTCACGGCGGAAGGTCGCCGAGCCGGTGGCTGGCAGATCCCGATGTCAGCGCTTCGCGAAGGCCACCAGCATCCTCTCGTAATCCTTCCGATACTGCTCCGCCAGGCGCACCTTGCGCGCGGGGCTCAGCAGCTTCCCCGACACCTGGAAGAATTTCGTCTCCTCCTCCTTCAGGTGGTGTCGCACCTTGTGCGCCAGCTCGCTGGCCTTGGTGCCCCAGGCTTCTCCGGCCGCATCCAGCGCCCGAAGGTCTTCCACTAACTCGTCCATGTCATGGTGCTCGGCCAGCGCGTGACGTGCACTGTTCAGGCCCGCGTCGTACATCAGGATCGGCACGTAGAGATAACGCTCCTCTGCTGCGGCATGCGCAGCGAGCTCAATGTGCAGTTCGCGAAACAACGCCTGGCGTTTGGCGGAATTCTTTGCCAGCGTGCGCACCATGCTGCTGCACAAACGTCGTTGCTTCGCGTGGCTGGCGCGCAGGTCGTCGTAGATGTTGGTCATGGCGCCCGGCTTCCGGAAGTGGAGACGTGACGAGTGTGCCGCAAGTCCACGAATCTGGCGCTCATTTCACTTCAGGGCCGCACAACGGCGTTCGCATCCGCTCGCATCTGCTGGCCCTTGCACGGTCGGCGGCACCTTGAACTTGTGGTGTCAGACCACCAAGCTGAGGAGCCGCTTTACAGCGCCCTGCCTCGACTCACGAACGTTAAGAGTGGGTCACCTTCGCGGGCAGATGCCGACGCAGGAACTCAAAACTGTCGCGCCAGCAGCGGATGGCGTTCTCGCGCCAGAACATGACGTGAAAGGCATGCGGTTCGCCAGCGTAGTAGTGCGCACTGCAAGGCGACTCAAGTCGCATGAGCTCGCGTTCGAGTCTCTGGGAATCGGCTGCAACCGGGTCATTCAGGCCAGCGGCGATGAACAGCGGGGGCAATCTCGACGGCGCCTGCATCGCCTCGACGATGCACAGCGGATCGGCCAGTGCGTGCTCTTGGCCCGGATCGTCGGCAGATGGGCCAAGGTACGAACGTGCGGCGTCCTTGGCAATTCGCGCTGCCAGCTCAGACACACCAGTGCGCTGGTAGCGCGCGGGACGGCTGGTCTGCAAGAAGCCGCAGTACAGCAGCGCCGCCACCGGTCGCACACCGTGCTCGAACAGCGGCGCAGCAAACGACTCCGGTCGCGGGGTGCAGCACACCAGCACGACCGACAGCGCCAGGTTCGCACCGGCCGACTCGCCTGCCAGCGCGATGCGGTGTCTGTCACCGCCATAGCTGCCCGCATGCTCTGTTACCCACAACCAGGCGGCGCAGGCGTCTTCGATGGCGGCTGGAAACGCATACTGCGGGGCCAGCCGATAGTCGACATTGCACACGAGGTAGCCCTGCGCAGCATAGGCGGCCGCCAGCGCCCGATGCGTCCGCTTGGATCCGACGGCAAACGCGCCGCCATGCAGGTACATCAGTACCGGATGCGGCCCTGGCGCTTTCGGCTGCAGGATGTCCAGTCGCAGCCTGTGACCGCCATGGCGGGCGTATTCCAGATCTTCGATGAGTCGAGTGGCGGCCATGCGCTGCTTCATGCGCGGCAAGAAGTCGACCAGGCTGGCCGCAGCGTGCATGCCGGCATCCACCGCGATCCGCCGAACCGACTGACGGGCGGCGATCATGTCCAGCCAGCGGCGCATGGGTCCTCGGTCATGGTCCCGAGAGTATCCAGGACAATGGTGGTGGCCAACTGCTGCACTTGCGCCGGCAGGTCATCGCTCTGCGGCTGCGGATACACAGCCCGAACGTACGCATTCGAACAGACGTGCCGAACCAGCGCGCAGACACTCCGTTTCTTGCGACCGCAGTGGGACAGTTGGTGAGTCCCATCGCAACAACCAGGACCTGAAAAATGACACGACGATTGGTGATCATCGGTGGCGACGCAGCGGGCATGTCGGCAGCGACGCAGGTACGCCGGTTGAAGACCGTTGCCGAGCTCGACATCGTGGTCTTCGAGCGCTCCTCCATCACCTCTTACGCCGCCTGCGGTCTGCCCTACCTGGTCGGCGGGTTCGTGAAGTCGCCCGACAGCCTGATCGCCCGCACCCCGGAGCAGCACCGTGCCAAGGGCATCGACGTGCGGACCCGTCACGAAGTCACTGCCATCGACGTGGAGGCCTCCACCGTGACCGTGCGCGACCTCGATTCGGGTCGGGAGTCCGCGGTGCATTACGACGAACTGCTGATTGGCACCGGCGCGTCGGGCGTGGTGCCCAAGTGGCCAGGGACAGACGCGAAGGGGGTGCTGCAACTGCGCACGCTCGACGACGCGGCCGAGGTGGAGCGGCTGCTGGTCGCAGGTGCGCGGCGCGCCGTGGTGGTGGGCGCCGGCTACATCGGACTCGAGGTCGCGGAAGGGCTGCTCGAACGTGGCCTACACGTGACCGTGGTGGAGCGGCTCGATGCACCGATGGGTGCCGTGCTCGACGCCGACATGGCCGCCGACGTTGCAGGCGCGATGACGGCTGCGGGCATCGATCTCCGGCTGGGCACCGCTGTCACCGGCTTCACCGTGGACAGCGGTCGTGTCACGGCCGTGCAGACCGCGGCGGGCCCGGTGGAGGCCGACCTCGTGGTGATCGGGCTCGGGGTCCGTCCCAACGCCGAGCTGGCGCGGGCGGCAGGCATCGCCGTGGGCGAGTCCGGCGGCATCCGGGTCGACGACCACCTGCGTACCGACAAGCCACACATCTGGGCCGCCGGGGACTGCGTCGAATCACACCACCGGATGACGGGGCGAGCCGTCGTGGTGGCGCTGGGGACGCACGCCAACAAGCAGGGCCGCGTCGTCGGCACCAACATGGCCGGCGGTGACGCTGCCTTCGGCGGCGTGCTCGGGACGGCGATCACCCGATTCCAGGACTTGGAGATCGCCCGCACCGGACTCACCGAACGAGAAGCGGAGGCCGCGGGTCTGGCCGCAATCGGCGTCACCACCGAGGCATCGAGCCGCGCGCACTACTACCCTGGCGCGGAGCCGATGAAGATCAAGATGGTCGTCGAGCGCGCCACGGGTCGCTTGCTGGGCGCGCAGATCGTGGGTGGGGCGGGTGCGGGCAAACGCATCGACGTGCTGGCCACGGCGCTGTGGAACGGCATGACCGCGGCGGAGGTGGCAGGCATGGACCTCTCCTACGCACCGCCGTTCTCGCCCGTGTGGGACCCGGTCCTCCTGGCCGCCGGCAAGGCGGCCTCCGAGGTCTGAACGAAGCCGCCATCACGGCTGGGCCAATGGGCGACTCTTCGACG